>NZ_JAENSQ010000011.1:0-211334 GCF_016613125.1 Pseudomonas sp. MF6776 | reverse complement strand
TGACCGTCGAAGCCGTCAATCGGACAGTAGCGAGGATCAATCTACGCCCGCGCAAGCGCTTGGGCTGGAAGACGCCGTACGAAGTGCATACAGGGGTGAGCGTTGCACTTATGTGTTGAATTCAGGTAGGAAAAACACGAAGCTTGGTTTATTTCAGGCAAAAAAAGCCCCGCCAATTGGCGGGGTTGAGGTACGAGCGTGTGGCGCTCGAAAATGTGTGCACAAGCGGCCCTCCGTCGCCGGAGGGCCGCCTGGATTACAGCAGGATGGTGCGGATGTCCGCCAGCAGGCTGCCCAGACGCTGGGTGAAGCGTGCAGCAGCGGCGCCGTTGATCACACGGTGATCATAGGACAGCGACAGCGGCAGCATCAGTTTCGGCTGGAAGGCTTTGCCGTCCCAGACTGGCTGGATGGTTGCCTTGGAAACACCGAGGATCGCCACTTCCGGCGCGTTGACGATCGGCGTGAAGCCGGTGCCGCCAATGTGGCCTAGGCTGGAAATGGTGAAGCAGGCGCCTTGCATGTCGTCAGCGGTAAGCTTCTTGTCGCGGGCTTTGGCGGCCAGCGCAGCGGCTTCGGCTGCCAGTTGCAACAGGCTCTTCTGGTCGACGTTCTTGATGACCGGTACCAGCAGGCCATCCGGGGTGTCGACGGCGAAGCCGATGTTCACGTACTTCTTGCGGATGATCGCCTTGCCGCTTGGTGCCAGCGAACTGTTGAAGTCCGGCAGCTCCTTGAGCATGTGCGCGCACGACTTGAGCAGCAGCGGCAGGATGGTCAGCTTGACGCCGGCCTTCTCTGCAACGGCTTTCTGTGCGACGCGGAACGCTTCCAGCTCAGTGATATCAGCCGAGTCGAACTGAGTCACGTGCGGAATATTCAGCCAGCTGCGGTGCAGGCTCGACGCGCCGATTTGCATCAGGCGAGTCATCGGCACTTCTTCGATTTCGCCGAAACGGCTGAAGTCGACAACCGGAATCGGCGGGATGCCCGCACCACCGGTAGCGCCAGCAGCAGCGGCCGGTGCTTCCTTGGCCTTCTGCATCATCGCTTTGACGTAAACCTGCACGTCTTCTTTCAGAATACGACCGTGCGGACCGCTGGCGCCGACTGCGTTCAGCTCAACGCCGAATTCGCGGGCCAGTTGACGCACGGCAGGGCCGGCGTGAACTTTCGCGCCCGGCTTGGCCGGGGCGGCGGCTGGTGCGGCAGCAGCGGGTGCAGGTGCAGGTGCAGCGGCAGCCGGGGCAGCAGCGGCAGGTGCTGGAGCACTTGCAGCGGCAGCTGGAGCCGGGGCAGCAGCAGGTGCCGCGCCTTTGACTTTCAGCTTCAGAATCAGGTCGCCAGTGCCGACTTCGTCATCCAGCTTGATGGAAACGCTTTCGACCACGCCAGCGGCAGGCGACGGGATTTCCATGCTCGCCTTGTCGGATTCCAGAGTGATCAGCGATTGATCAGCTTCGACGGTGTCGCCAGCCTTGACCAACACTTCGATGATCTTGGCCTTGCCGGCCGAACCGATGTCCGGAACGTGGATGTCCTGAACGCTGTCAGCCACCGGTGCAGCTGGCGCGGCTGCCGGGGCAGGCGCAGCAGCAGCGGCTGGCGCAGCAGCCTGAGCCGGAGCGGCAGCAGCAGGGGCCGCAGCACCCGCCACTTCCAGATCCAGAATCAGGTCGCCGGTACCCACTTCGTCGTTGAGCTTGACGCTGATGGCCTTGACCACGCCAGCGGCAGGCGACGGGATTTCCATGCTCGCCTTGTCGGATTCAAGGGTGATCAGCGATTGATCAGCTTCGACGGTGTCGCCGACCTTGACCTGGATCTCGATGATCTGCGCCTTGCCCGACGAACCGATGTCCGGCACGTGCACTTGCTGAACCGAAGCGGCAGCAGGGGCAGCGGCTGGCGCGGCAGCAGCAGGAGCGGCAGCCGGTTTGGCTTCAGCTTTTGCAGCAGGCGCCGCGGCAGGCGCGGGGGCCGCTTCAGCGGCGCCCTCGACTTCCAGCTCCAGCAGTTCGTCGCCTTCTTTCAGACGGTCGCCCAGCTTCACTTTCAGGCTCTTGATGACGCCGGCTTTCGGGGCTGGCACTTCCATGCTGGCCTTGTCCGATTCCAGGGTCAGGATGCTCTGGTCGGCTTCGATACGGTCGCCGACCTTCACAAACAGTTCAATTACTTCACCTTCACCGCTGCCGATGTCAGGTACGCGAATGAGTTCGCTCACAAAATGTCTCCTCAGCAGTCCAGTGGGTTGCGTTTTTCCGGGTCGATGCCGAACTTGGTGATGGCTTCAGCCACAACCTTGGGTTCGATATCACCACGGTCAGCCAGTGCTTCCAGGGCTGCCAACACCACGAAATGACGGTCGACTTCGAAGAAATGACGCAGTTTCTTGCGGCTGTCGCTGCGGCCGAAACCGTCGGTGCCCAGGACCTTGAATTCCTTGGACGGTACCCACTGACGGATCTGCTCGGCGAACAGCTTCATGTAGTCGGTAGAGGCAATGACCGGACCTTTACGGCCGCTCAGGCACTCTTCAACGTAGCTCTTCTGAGGCTTCTGGCCAGGCTTGAGACGGTTGCTGCGCTCTACGGCCAGGCCGTCGCGACGCAGTTCGTTGAAGCTGGTGACGCTCCACACGTCGGCGCCGATGTTGAACTGTTCACGCAGGATCTTCGCCGCTTCACGCACTTCGCGCAGGATGGTGCCGGAGCCCATCAGCTGTACGTGGTGTGCTGCTTCGCGGGTGTCTTCTTCGAGCAGGTACATGCCCTTGATGATGCCTTCCTCTGCACCGGCCGGCATGGCGGGTTGCTGGTAGGACTCGTTCATCACGGTGATGTAGTAGAAAACGTCCTGCTGCTCTTCGGTCATCTTCTTCATGCCGTCCTGAATGATCACCGCCAGCTCGTAGCCGTAGGTTGGATCAAAGGTGCGGCAGTTCGGGATGGTGGCAGCCAGGATGTGGCTGTGACCGTCTTCGTGTTGCAGGCCTTCACCGTTCAGGGTGGTCCGGCCCGCGGTACCGCCGATCAGGAAGCCACGGGTACGGCTGTCGCCTGCTGCCCAAGCCAGGTCGCCAATACGCTGGAAGCCGAACATCGAGTAGAAGATGTAGAACGGCAGCATTGGCTGGTTGTGGCTGGAGTACGAAGTACCGGCAGCGATGAAGGAGCTCATGGCGCCCGCTTCGTTGATGCCTTCTTCGAGGATCTGGCCCTTTTTGTCTTCCTTGTAGAACATCACCTGGTCTTTATCGACTGGCTCGTAGAGCTGGCCGACGGACGAGTAGATGCCCAACTGACGGAACATGCCTTCCATACCAAAGGTACGGGCTTCGTCCGGGATGATCGGCACGATACGCGAGCCGATTTCCTTGTCCTTGACCAGTTGCGCGAGGATCCGCACGAAAGCCATGGTGGTGGAGATTTCACGGTCGCCCGAGCCGTCGAGGATAGCCTTGAGGGTATCGAGTGGCGGTGTAGGAATGTCGAAGGACTTGGCGCGGCGCTGTGGCACGAAACCGCCCAGTGCAGTGCGGCGCTCGCTCAGGTAGCGGGCTTCGGCGCTGTTTGGCTCTGGCTTGAAGAACGGCAGGTTCTCCAGCTCTTCATCCTTGACCGGGATGTCGAAGCGATCGCGGAACAACTTCAGGCTGTCGACATCGACTTTCTTGGTGTTGTGCGCAGTGTTTTTCGCTTCGCCGGCACCAGTGCCATAACCCTTGATGGTCTTGGCCAGGATGACGGTTGGTTGTTCTTTGTGGTTGACCGCTTCGTGGTACGCCGCGTAGACCTTGTACGGGTCGTGGCCGCCACGGTTGAGTTTCCAGATCTCGTCGTCGGACAGATCGGCAACCATCGCCTTGAGTTCTGGCGAGTTGAAGAAGTGTTCACGCACGAACGCGCCGTCTTTGGCTTTGTAGTTCTGGTACTCGCCGTCGATGACTTCATCCATGCGACGTTGCAGGATGCCGTCGACGTCTTTGGCCAGCAGTGGGTCCCAGAAACGGCCCCAGATGACTTTGGTCACGTTCCACTGAGCACCGCGGAACACGCCTTCGAGTTCCTGGATGATCTTGCCGTTACCGCGAACCGGGCCGTCGAGGCGCTGCAGGTTGCAGTTGATGACGAAGATCAGGTTGTCGAGCTTCTCGCGGCCAGCCAGGGAGATGGCGCCCAGGGATTCTGGTTCGTCGCACTCGCCGTCGCCCAGGAAGCACCAGACTTTTTGCTTGCCTTCCGGGATGAAGCCACGAGCTTCCAGGTACTTCATGAAACGTGCCTGGTAGATCGCCTGGATCGGACCCAGACCCATCGATACGGTCGGGAACTGCCAGAAATCAGGCATCAGCCAAGGGTGCGGGTAGGACGACAGGCCCTGACCGTCTACTTCCTGGCGGAAGTTGTTCATCTGGTCTTCGGTGATGCGGCCTTCCATGAATGCACGGGCGTAAACGCCTGGCGAGGTGTGGCCCTGGAAGTAGATCAGGTCGCCGCCGTGTTCGTCGGTCGGGGCCTGGAAGAAGTAGTTGAAGCCGATGTCATACAGGGTCGCACTGGAAGCGAAGCTGGAGATGTGACCACCCAGGTCAGAATCTTTCAGGTTCGTACGCATTACCATGGCCATCGCGTTCCAGCGTACCAACGAGCGAATGCGGCGTTCCATGAACAGGTCGCCAGGCATGCGTGCTTCGTGGGTCACGGGGATGGTGTTGCGGTAAGGCGTGGTGATGGCGTAAGGGAGCTGCGAGCCGCTGCGGGTCGCGAGTTCGCCCATACGGGTCATCAGATAGTGAGCACGGTCTTCGCCTTCTTTGTCGAGAACCGATTCCAGGGCGTCCAGCCATTCCTGGGTTTCGACGGGATCGAGGTCTTGCATGGCTTGCTCCAGGGCGGAAAGGCTTCCAGAATCGGTTGCCTGAGTTTGCGACTGGCCTTGTGGGCAGACGATTTAAAATTCTTGGATTGCCGACAGGTTGTTCCGGCGGCGTGTAGTTTTACTACAAATCTTCCGGCATTTCAGCCTTTCGAATGTATAGACGAGTAGTAAAACTACAGATGAAAGGCTTGTGGCCTCCGACTACGTTGTGAGAATAATCGTTAAGGTTGGTCGATTGCCATCCGAAAAAGGTGAAAGTTTGATGCTGGCTGCCAAAGAAAAAGAAATATCAGCTATTTCTAACTTTTGTTCGACAGTCTTTCAGGTAGCGGGTTTTCACCGTTCACTACAAGCGGCCATTTACACGCCGATCAAGGATAGACCATGACCCTGCCCGTGCTTGCCGAACTGCCCGCCATTCTCCTGCCGTTGGTCACTCGATCCGAGCAGTCGTTCCGTACGGCCGTCGCCGCGCTTGAAGACGATCATGGCTTCTCGAACTGGACATCCGAACGCTGGGCGCAATTTGCCCGCGTCAGCGGCGCCAGCGAGTTCGTCATTGAACAGAGCGTTCGTGACCCTTTGATGTTACTGACGCTGGTGCAGTCCGGTGAGCTCGACCGGCCGTTTGCCCCCGGCGAATTGTGCGCGCAAATAGCCGCTGCAGTGGCGGCCGCCCAGACCGAAGATGAACTCGGTCACGTCCTGCGCCGTCAGCGCGCACGCCATCAGGTGCGGATTATCTGGCGTGATCTGACCCGCCAGGCCGATCTCGTGCAGACCTGCCGTGATCTGTCGGACATGGCCGATGCCTCTATCGATCAAGCCTATCAATGGTTGTACAGCCGCCATTGTCAGCAGTTCGGCACGCCGACCGGGCGTCGCAGCGGTTTGCCACAGCAGATGGTCATTCTTGGCATGGGCAAGCTCGGCGCTGTTGAGTTGAACCTGTCCTCGGACATCGACCTGATCTTCGCCTACCCCGAGGGCGGCGAAACCGTTGGCGTGAAGCGCGCGCTGGATAATCAGGAATTCTTCATCCGACTGGGCCAGCGCCTGATCAAGGCGCTGGACCCAATGACCGTCGATGGTTTCGTGTTCCGTGTCGACATGCGTCTGCGTCCATATGGTTCATCGGGCGCGCTGGTGCTGAGCTTCAATGCGCTGGAGCAGTATTACCAGGATCAGGGTCGCGACTGGGAACGCTACGCAATGATCAAGGCTCGCGTGGTGGCCGGCGATCAAGTGGCGGGTGCGCAGTTGCTCGATATGCTGCGGCCGTTTGTTTACCGGCGTTATCTGGACTTCTCGGCAATCGAAGCGCTGCGCACCATGAAGCAGCTGATTCAGCAGGAAGTCCGGCGCAAGGGCATGGCCGACAACATCAAGCTCGGTTCGGGTGGGATCCGCGAGGTCGAGTTCATCGCCCAGGCTTTTCAACTGATCCACGGCGGGCGTGATCTGAGTCTGCAACAGCGTCCTCTATTAAAGGTGTTGAGCACGCTGGAAGGTCAGGGTTATCTGCCACCCGCGGTGATCAGCGAGTTGCGCGAGGGGTATGAGTTTCTGCGTTACACCGAGCACGCGATCCAGGCGATTGCCGACCGCCAGACCCAGATGCTGCCGGATGGCGCTCAGGATCAGGCGCGTATCGCATTCATGCTCGGGTTTGCCGACTGGGAAGCCTTCCACGAAAAACTGATGTTCTGGCGCGGCCGGGTGGCCTGGCACTTCGCGCAGGTGATCGCTGATCCTGATGAGGAAGAGGGCACCGAAAGCGAAGTGGTGGTTGGCGGTGAATGGCTGCCGTTGTGGGAAGAGGCGCAGGACGAAGAGGCTGCCTGCCGTCAGTTGGAGGAGGGCGGTTTCAGTGATGCACCGAAAGCGCTGAAGGCCTTGGCCGGGCTGCGCGGCAGTCCGCAATTGCGGGCGATGCAGCGTCTGGGGCGCGAACGTCTGGATTTGTTCATCCCGCGCCTGATCGCCCAAGCGGTTGAGCATGACAACCCTGATCTGGTGCTTGAGCGTGTGCTGCCACTGGTTGAAGCGGTGGCGCGGCGCTCGGCGTACCTGGTGTTGCTGACGGAAAACCCCGGTGCGCTGCGTCGCTTGTTGACGTTGTGTGCGGCAAGTCCGTGGATTGCCGAACAGATCACCCGCTTTCCGCTGTTGCTCGATGAATTGCTCAACGAAGGACGCTTGTTCAAGCCGCCATTGGCGCCGGAACTTGCCGCTGAATTGCGCGAGCGTCTGACGCGGATTCCCGAAGACGACCTCGAACAACAGATGGAAGCCCTGCGCCATTTCAAACTGGCGCACCGCTTGCGCGTCGCCGCGTCGGAAATCGCCGGCAGTTTGCCGCTGATGAAGGTCAGCGATTATCTGACCTGGCTGGCCGAGGCAATTCTTGCGCAAGTGCTGGCGCTGGCCTGGCGCCAGACCGTGGCCAAGTACGGCACGCCGTTGCGTACCGACGGCACGTTGTGCGATCCCGGGTTCATCATTGTCGGTTACGGCAAAGTCGGCGGCCTGGAATTGGGGCATGGTTCGGACCTCGATCTGGTGTTCATCCACGACGGCGATCCACAGGCAGAAACCGATGGCCCGAAACCGATTGATGGCGCGCAATTCTTCACGCGGCTGGGGCAGCGGATCATCCACTTGCTGACGGCGCAGACCAACTCCGGTCAGCTTTATGAAGTGGATATGCGTTTGCGGCCGTCCGGTGCGTCGGGGTTGCTGGTGAGTTCGCTGGGTGCGTTCGCCCGCTATCAGGAAAACGAAGCCTGGACGTGGGAGCATCAGGCGCTGGTGCGGGCGCGGGTGCTGGTCGGCAGCCAGGATGTCGGGCAGGCCTTCGAGAAGGTTCGCGCCCAAGTACTGGGTAAAACCCGGGACCTGGCCAAGCTGCAGCAGGAAGTCAGCGAGATGCGCGCGAAGATGCGCGATAACCTCGGCAGCAAGAGCACCGCAGCCGGCACCGCGGCGAACGCCTTCGAGGCCACGGCGCCGTTCGACCTCAAGCAGGACGCCGGAGGTATCGTCGATATTGAATTTATGGTGCAATACGCGGCTCTTGCGTGGTCGCAAAGCCACCCGCCATTGCTGCGCTGGACCGATAACATCCGCATTCTGGAAGAGCTGGAGCACGAAGGGCTGATGCCTGCCGAAGATGCCAGTCTGTTGCGTGAGGCCTATAAAGCCTACCGCTCCGCCGCCCACCGGCAGGCCTTGCAGAAGAACGCCGGGGTGATTGCAGGCGACCAGTTTGCTGAAGAACGGCGACAGGTTTTGCGAATATGGCGTGAGCTGGGGCTAAGCTGAAAAAGGCCAGTGAGGGCTGTGAGATTCAAATGTGGGAGCGAGCCTGCTCGCGAAAACGGAGTGTCAGGCGACATTGATGCTGGATGTGCCGGCCCTTTCGCGAGCAGGCTCGCTCCCACAGTGATCTGCGGTGGATCGCAGATGTGTGACCGGATGCAAAACCCTGTGGGAGCTGGCTTGCCAGCGATAGCGGAGTATCAGACGACAATAATGTTGAATGTGACGACCCCATCGCGAGCAGGCTCGCTCCCACAGTGATCTGCGGTGAATCGCGGATGTTGGAACGGATGCAAAACCCTGTGGGAGCTGGCTTGCCAGCGATAGCGGAGTATCAGACGACAATAATGTTGAATGTGACGCCCCCATCGCGAGCAAGCTCGCTCCCACAGTAGATCTACAGTGTTTGTAGAATTCTCGAGGCGGGGAGGCATTGGCCTCCCCGGTTCGTTTTTGGAAACCACATGAATATTCTGATCGTTGGGCCCAGTTGGGTCGGTGACATGGTGATGGCGCAGACACTGTTTCAGTGTCTCAAGCAACGCCACCCGCAATGCGAAATCGACGTGCTGGCCCCCGAGTGGAGCCGTCCGATCCTTGAGCGCATGCCCGAAGTACGCAAGGCCTTGAGCTTTCCGCTCGGCCACGGCGCGCTTGAATTGGCGACCCGTCGACGGATCGGTAAGTCCCTGCGCGGCCAGTACGACCAGGCGATCCTGCTGCCAAACTCGCTGAAATCGGCGCTGGTGCCATTCTTTGCCGGCATCCCGAAACGCACCGGCTGGCGCGGCGAGTTCCGTTATGGCCTGCTCAACGACGTGCGCACGCTTGATAAAGAGCGCTATCCGCTGATGATCGAGCGTTTCATGGCCCTGGCCTATGAACCGAACGCCGAACTGCCGAAACCGTATCCACGCCCAAGCTTGCAAATCGACCCGGTCACCCGCGAAGCGGCGCTGGCCAAGTTTGGCTTGAGCCTCGACCGCCCGGTGTTGGCTCTGTGCCCAGGCGCCGAGTTCGGCGAATCCAAGCGCTGGCCATCCGAGCATTACGCCAAAGTTGCCGAAGCGCGGATTCGTGAAGGCTGGCAGGTGTGGCTGTTCGGTTCGAAAAACGATCACTCGGTCGGCGAAGACATCCGCGCGCGGCTGATTCCCGGCTTGCGTGAAGAGGCGGTGAATCTCAGCGGTGGCACCTCGTTGGCCGAAGCCATCGACCTGCTGTCCTGCGCCGACTCGGTAGTCTCCAATGACTCCGGCCTGATGCACGTCGCCGCCGCGCTGAACCGCCCGTTGGTGGCGGTTTATGGTTCGACCTCCCCAGGCTTTACCCCGCCGCTGGCCGAGCACGTCGAAATCGTCCGTTTGGGCCTCGATTGCAGCCCGTGCTTCGACCGAACCTGCCGTTTCGGCCATTACAACTGCCTGCGCCAGCTGATGCCGGACGCGGTCAACGATGCCTTGCAGAAATTGCACGGCTCTGTGGTCGAGGTTCATTAAGTTGCGGGTATTGCTGATCAAGACTTCATCGCTGGGCGACGTGATCCATGCGTTGCCGGCGCTGACCGACGCGGCCCGGGCCATTCCCGGAATCAAGTTCGACTGGGTGGTGGAAGAAGGCTTTGCCGAGATTCCGACCTGGCACCCGGCCGTTGACAAAGTGATTCCGGTGGCGATCCGTCGCTGGCGCAAAAGTCTTTGGAAAACCATCACCAGCGGCGAGTGGAAACGCTTCAAGCAGAGCGTGCGCGCGAACAAATACGATTTGGTGATCGACGCGCAGGGCTTGCTGAAAAGCGCCTGGCTGACCCGTTACGTCAAAGCACCGGTGGCCGGTCTCGATAAAGGCTCGGCCCGTGAGCCGATGGCTGCGCGATTCTATGATCGCAAACTGGCCGTGGCCCGCGGTCAACATGCCGTTGAACGCGTGCGTCAGTTGTTTGCCATCGCTCTCGGTTATGACCTGCCCAAAGGCCTGGGCGATTATGGTCTCAACGTCGAGCGTCTGGTCGAGCTGCCGCGCAAGAACGCCTTCGTGGTATTTCTCCACGGTACGACGTGGGACACCAAGCACTGGCCGGAAGCTTACTGGCGGGAGCTGACCGAGCGTGTCGGTTATCTCGGCGTTGGCGTGAAACTGCCATGGGGCAACCCGCTGGAAAAGGCTCGCGCCGAGCGCATCGCCGCCGGTTTCAAACACGCCGAAGTCCTGCCGAAGCTGAATCTGGCCGGTGTCGGCAAAGTCCTTGCCGGCGCACAAGCCTGTGTGGCAGTGGACACAGGTCTCGGCCACTTGGCGGCGGCGCTGGACGTGCCGACCATCTCGCTGTTCGGCCCGACCAACCCGGGCCTGACCGGCGCCTACGGCAAGTTGCAGATTCACATGGCCAGCGACTTTCCATGCGCGCCGTGCCTGCAGAAAAAATGCACTTATCAACCGACCGAGCAGGATGCCCGTCAGTTTGACCTGAAGCGTGAACAGCCTCTGTGCTTTACGCGTCTGAACCCCGAGCGTGTCGCCAGCCGACTGAGCACGTTGTTAATGGCTGAGGAGCTGCGCTGATGCAATTGGCATTCGTCCTGTACAAATATTTCCCGTTCGGTGGCTTGCAGCGCGATTTCATGCGCATCGCCCTCGAATGCCAGAAGCGCGGCCACCAGATCCGCGTCTACACGCTGATCTGGGAAGGCGACGTGCCGCCCGGTTTCGA
Source organism: Pseudomonas sp. MF6776 (assembly GCF_016613125.1). Taxonomy (NCBI): domain Bacteria; kingdom Pseudomonadati; phylum Pseudomonadota; class Gammaproteobacteria; order Pseudomonadales; family Pseudomonadaceae; genus Pseudomonas; species Pseudomonas sp. MF6776. The sequence continues at coordinate 200,419 of NZ_JAENSQ010000011.1, read as the reverse complement.
AGTGCTGGTGGCGCCGGTCAAGGCGTTCTTCAATCACCGTCGCAACGAAAAACTCAGTGCGTGGATGGAAGCGGATCTGGCGAAGCGCCCGGTGGATCGCCTGATCGGGTTCAACAAAATGCCCGGTCTGGATGTGTATTACGCCGCCGACGGTTGCTTCGAAGACAAGGCGCAGAACCTGCGCAATTCGCTGTACCGTCGCTGGGGCCGCTATCGCCACTTCGCCGAGTACGAGCGCGCGGTGTTCGCCAAAGAGGCGAAAACCGAAGTGCTGATGATTTCCGAAGTGCAGCAGCCGCTCTTCATCAAGCACTACGACACGCCACTCGAGCGCTTCCATTTGCTGCCGCCGGGCATTGCTCAGGATCGTCGCCGCCCGGCGGATGCCGATGAGATTCGCGCCGGTTTCCGTACGGAATTCAAGCTCAAGGACGACGACCTGCTACTGGTGCAGATCGGTTCCGGATTCAAGACCAAAGGCGTCGATCGCAGTCTTAAAGCCCTGGCCGCATTGCCCGCCGAACTGAAGAAACGCACCCGGCTGTTTGTAATCGGCCAGGATGACCCCAAATTGTTCCAGATGCAGAGCGCCACTTTGGGCCTGGGCGACAACGTGACGTTCCTCAAGGGCCGCAGCGATATTCCGCGGTTCTTGCTCGGCGCCGATCTGTTGATCCACCCGGCGTACAACGAAAATACCGGTACAGTGCTGCTCGAAGCGTTGGTTGCAGGCCTGCCTGTGCTGGTCAGCGCGGTGTGCGGTTATGCCCACTACATTGCCGAGGCGGATGCCGGGCGAGTGCTGGACGAGCCGTTCGATCAGGCGCAACTGACGCGATACCTGACCGATATGTTGAACGACGACGCTGCACGCGCGGCCTTGAGCCGCAATGGTCTGGCGTTCGCCGAAACGGCCGACCTTTACAGCATGCCGCAACACGCGGCGGATGTGATTCTGGCGGAGCACGCTTAAATGAAGTTGATGCTGGCTGAACCGTTCAAGAGCCTCTGGGCCGGACGCGACCCGTTCGCCGAAGTCGAGGGCTTGCAGGGCGAGGTGTACCGCGAGCTCGAAGCGCGCCGGACGCTGCGCACCGAAGTCGACGGCCATGGATTTTTTGTGAAGATCCATCGTGGCATCGGCTGGGGTGAGATCTTCAAGAACCTGCTGACCGCCAAGCTGCCGGTGCTCGGCGCGGGTCAGGAGTGGAAAGCCATCCAGCGCTTGCAGGAAGTCGGCGTGCCAACCATGACTGCCGTGGCGTATGGCGAAAAGGGCAGCAACCCGGCCGACCAGCATTCGTTCATCGTCACCGAAGAACTGGCGCCGACCATCAGCCTCGAAGACTTCAGCATCGACTGGCTCAAGCAGCCACCGCAGCCGAAACTCAAGCACGCGCTGATTGCCGAAGTGGCGCGCATGACCGGCATGATGCACCGCGGGGGCGTCAATCACCGCGACTGCTACATCTGCCACTTCCTGCTGCACACCGACAAACCGGTGACGGCGGATGATTTCAAACTCTCGGTGATCGACCTGCACCGCGCCCAGACCCGCGTCAGAATCACGCAACGCTGGCGCGACAAGGATCTGGCGGCGCTGTACTTTTCCGCCCTGGACATCGGCCTGACCCGTCGCGACAAGCTGCGATTCCTCAAGGGCTATTTCCAGCAGCCGCTACGGCAGATTCTGGCGCAAGAAGCGCCGCTGCTTAACTGGCTGGAAGGTAAAGCCAGCAAGCTCTACGCACGTAAACAGCGTTACGGGGATGCGCTCTGATGGCGGGTTGGACTCTTGAGCCGACGTACAGCGATCTGGCCGAAGATTTCGGCAGTCTGGAAGCCGTATTTGCCCTGCAAGGCGAGCGGCTTACGCGCGATCTGCTGTCCGAAGTGGTTCGCGTGCAGCGCGGTGGCGTCAACTATTACGTCAAACGCTACGTCGGTGCAGGCAAGGGCCTGCGCCGTTACCTCGGTAAACCGCGCGTGAAGATGGAATGGCAGAACCTCAAACGGTTCGCCAAATGGGGCATTCCCACCGCTGAAGTGGTGGCGTGGGGGCTTGAGCGACGCGGCGCGGCTTACGACCGTGGTGCGATGATCACCCGCGAACTGCCCAATACCGAAGACCTCGCCGCACTCGCCGAGCGCAAGGATCCCAAGCTCAAGGATCGCGCCTGGGTGGACGCCGTCAGCCAACAGTTGGCCGGTTATACGCGCACGATGCATGATCACCGTTTTACCCATAACGATTTGAAATGGCGCAACCTGTTGATCGACGATCAGGCGCGCATATTTCTTATTGATTGCCCCAATGGCGAATTCTGGCGCGGCTTCTGGCTCAAGTATCGGATCACCAAGGATCTGGCCTGTCTCGACAAGCTCGCCAAATATCACCTGTCCAATACCCAACGCCTGCGCTTTTATATGCAATACCGCCAGTGCGATCGGCTCAATACTGCCGACAAGAATCGGATTCGGCACGTGGTGAGATTTTTCGAGGGACGCGAATGACTGACTTTCTCGCCAATGAAGACCGTGCGTTGCTTGAGCGCCACGGCCTGGGCACTTTTGACGCCCTGTGGGCCAAACAGCTTGAGGCGGTGGACGAGCCCAATACCGCCCGTGGCGGTTGGAGCAGCGTGTTCCGTCTCGATCTCGAAGGTCAGGGTTTCTACCTCAAGCGCCAGAGCAATTACCTGACCCGCACCTTGCATGCGCCGTTCGGCGAGCCAAGTTTTGCCCGCGAATTTCGTAATATCAGCCGCTACCGCAAGCTCGGTATACCCGCGCTGCAAGCGGCGTTTTTCGGTGAGCGCAAAGTCGCTGGCGAAGTCCGCGCGATTCTGCTGACGCGTGCGCTGGATGGCTGGAGCGACCTGGAGTCGCTGCTTGCACGCTGGTCGCAGCTCAGCGCTGGGCAACAGTCGGCCATCCTCAAGGCCTGCGGGTTGCTGGCGCGGCAGTTGCACGGCGTGCGTCAGGTGCATGGCTGTTTTTATCCCAAACACATTTTTCTTCAGGCCCGTGGCGACGGGTATCAGGCGCAATTGATCGACCTGGAGAAAACCCGGCCGTTGTTGTTCGGCATGCGTGACCGGATCAAGGATCTGGAGCCGCTGCAGCGCCGCGCACCGCAGTGGAACGAGGCGCAACTGCGCGAGTTACTGTCGGCCTATCTCGATCAGCCTGTGGACAGTTCGCTGCTCGACAGCTGGCTCGCCCGGCTGACTGCGCGCCGCAGTCACAAGGAGACTCGCTGATGCAATTGTCCGAGCTGGCCACTGTCGGGCGTACCCCGCAATTGCCGCTGACAGTCACCCTGGCCGATGCGGCCGGTGCTGCGGATTTGCAGTTGCTGAGCCTGCTGCGCGTGTTGCCAGGGCAACGTTACGTCGGTGCCGGCGTTTGGCGTGGTCGTCCGGTATTGGCCAAATTGCTGGTCGGCAGCAAGGCTGCTCGACATTTTCAGCGTGAACTGGAAGGCGTGCGCCTGTTGGCCGCACAAGGGCTGACGACACCGCTGCTGCTGGCCGATGGCCTGAGCGGTGAGGGTGGCTGGCTGCTGTTCGACTTCCTGGAAGGCGCGCAAAGCCTTGGCGATGCCTGGGCGCAAGTCGAGGCACTGCCGCCGCTGGCGGATGAACAAACCGCGGTGCTGGCCGAGGCGCTTGCCGCCATTGGCCAGTTGCACGGCAAAGGGCTTTGGCAGGAAGACCTGCACCTGGACAATCTGCTGCGCCACGGCGGTCAGTTGTACTTAATCGACGGTGCCGGCATTTGCGTGGAAACCGCCGGTCAGCCGTTGTCGCGGGAAAAAGTCCTGGAAAATCTCGGCGTGTTTTTCGCCCAGTTGCCCAAGGCGTTGGAGCCGTTCACCGAAGAGCTGCTGGTGTATTACCTGCTGAGCAACAGCGAGCACGCTTTGCCGCTGGAAGCCTTGCAGAAGCAGATCGACAAGGTACGCCGCTGGCGCCTGAAGGATTACCTGATCAAGGTCGGCCGCGAATGCACCCTGTTCAGCGTCCGCCGTGGTGCGTTTGGCCTGCAGGCGATTCGTCGCGAGGAAGAAGCGGCCATGGTTCCGGTGCTTGAACAGGCGGATGCGCTGCTTGAGCGCGGCCATCTCTACAAGACCGGCGGCGCGGCAAGCGTCGGCAAGGTCGAAGTGGGGGCGCGCCAATTGGTGATCAAGCGCTACAACATCAAGGATTTTGCGCATTGGCTCAAGCGGTTCTGGCGTCCGAGTCGTGCCTGGCATTCGTGGCGCGAAGGCAATCGCCTGGCGTTTCTCGGGATTGCCACGCCCAAGCCTCTGGCGGTGCTGGAAAAGCGCTTCCTGTGGTTGCGCAGCCGTGCCTATCTGGTGACCGAGTTCCTGCCGGGGCCGGACATCATCGAGCGCTTTGCGCCGTACGTTGAAAATGGCGAAGCACCGGAATCGGAGTTGCAGGCACTGGATCGGTTGTTTGCCCGATTGATTGCCGAGCGCATCAGTCATGGCGATTTCAAGGGCCACAACCTGTTCTGGCACAACGATCGCTGGGCGCTGATCGATCTTGACTCGATGTGTCAGCATGGCTCGCCGGGCAGCTTTGCCCCCGCCTATGCGCGGGACCGGGCGCGATTCATGCGTAACTGGCCCGAGAGCAGTGCGTTATATCAAGTGATCGATCAGCGATTGCCGAAAGATATTTCGAGTGGTGTCTGAGTCGGGTGAGAGATAAGGGCTTTGAAGTGTCTTGCAGTTTCTTCGCAAGCCATGAGCTGTGCCCACAACGGCCTCGGTGCTGATTTTCAGAGATTGCCATCGGTAGCCCGGGACGAAAATCAGTAGAACGCAGCACGATCGCATCGAAAATTTCGACGCGTGGGCGGTTATAGAGTCAGCGGACGAGGAATATGCAAACCATTCACCCCGGGGCAATTCGCACAGGGTAATTCCCGTCACGTTTACGCTATAATCCCGCTCTTTAGCTGTCTATCGCCTTATGCGAGGACACATCAATTTAAAAGGCGCATCGCGCCTGCACGCAGACTAAAGAGGCTAGACCCCTGTGGCATTGACGATTCTTGGCCTGTCCGGCGCCCTTAGCCACGATCCTTCAGCAGCCTTGTACATCGACGGCAAGCTGGTGGCGGCGGCTGAAGAAGAGCGCTTCGTACGCGATAAGCATGCAAAGAACCGCATGCCCTACGAGTCGGCGAAGTTCTGTCTTGAACAGGCCGGCATCAAGCCGTCCGATGTCGACGTAGTGGCAATCCCTTTCGCGCCGATCAGTCTGTTCGGCAAGGCCCGCTGGCACTATGCCAAGCGCTACTGGTACGCCCCGGACCGCGCGCTTGATGCGATCCTGATGGGCAATCGTCGCTACAAGCGCTACCGCAACAAGATCGTCTGGTGCCTCGAGCAACTGGGTTTTGATCCGAAAAAGATCAAGATCGAACCGGTTGAGCACCATTTGGCCCACGCTTCCAGCGCTTACCATTGCTCCGGTTTCAAAGAGAAAACCGCGATACTCGGTATCGACGGCAAGGGTGAGTACGCCACGACCTTCTTCGGTTACGGCGAAAACGGCAAGATCCACAAGATCAAGGAATTCTTCGACCCGGACTCCCTCGGCGGCCTGTACGGCGCAATCACCGAGTTCCTCGGTTTCGAGATGCTCGACGGTGAGTTCAAGGTCATGGGCATGGCGCCCTACGGTGACGCCAGCAAATACGATTTCTCGCGTCTGGCCTCGTTCGAAAATGGCGAACTGGTGATCAACACCGACTACGCCAACGTCATTGGCCTGCGTCGCTACAAAGAGAAGGGCAAAGGCTTCTACTTTTCGCCGAAGCTGATCGAATGGCTGGGCCCGAAACGCGAAGGCGACATCGCTGACGAACCTTACATCCACTACGCCGCGAGCATGCAAGCGCTGTTCGAAAAACTGGCGTTGCAGATGATCGACCACTACTTGGGCGACGTGCTCAAGGAGACCGGCAAACTGGCTTTCGCCGGCGGCTGTGCGTTGAACGTCAAGCTGAACCAGAAAATCATCGCCCGCGATGACATCAAGGAACTGTTCGTGCAGCCGGCGTCCGGCGATGCCGGCACCGCGGTTGGCGCAGCAGCCTATGTGTCACACGCTCGCGGCGTTCCGGTCGAGAAGATGGAACACGTCTACCTCGGCCCGTCGTACAGCAACGAAGATGTGATCGCCGCGTGTGCCCGGCACGAGAGCAAGCCTGTCTGGCGCAAGCTCGACAACATGCCGGAGCAGATCGCCAAAATCATGGTCGATGGCAATCCGGTGGCCTGGTTCCAGGGTCGCATGGAGTTCGGTCCGCGCGCATTGGGCGGTCGTTCGATCATTGGCTGCCCAAGCGTGGCCGGCGTAGCTGACCGGATCAACCACCAGATCAAGTTCCGCGAGCGCTGGAGGCCTTTCTGCCCGTCGATGCTCGACACTGTCGCCCCACAGATGATCAAGATCGATCACCCGGCGCCGTTCATGACGTTCACCTTCGAGGTATCTGAAGAGTGGAAGACCCGTGTGCCCGAAGTTGTCCACGAAGATGGCACGTCTCGCGCCCAGGTGCTCAAGCGCGAATACAATCCGCGCTACTATGACATGATGAAAGCGCTGGAAAACCTGACTGGCAACGGCGTGTCGCTGAACACTTCGCTCAACCGTCGTGGCGAACCGATGATCTGCTCGCCGACTGACGCGCTGAACATGTTTTTCGGCTCCGATCTGGAGTACCTGATCATGGAAGATATTCTGGTCGTTAAAGAGGGTGTAAAAGGATACGCAATTGACTGAAACCCTGATCAGCGTCGTGATCCCCGTTTACAACTACGCGCGAACCCTGCCCCGCGCAGTGGAGTCGGTGTTGGCGCAGTTGGATGAAGCGACGGCGGATTTGCTGGTCATCGACGATGGGTCGACGGACGAGACGCCTGAGGTAGTGGAATCGCTGTTGCTCAAGCATGGCGGGCGTTTTCGCGCGCTGCGCAAAAGCAATGGCGGGTTGTCTACGGTGCGCAATCTGGGGCTTGAAGAAACGACCGGGAAATATCTGGTTTTTCTCGATTCCGACGACGAAATGGCACCTGGTGCACTGGCCGCGATTTCGCAGCACATTGCCAGCAACCCGCAAACTCTGATGATCATTGGCGCGCATTGGTCAGTATTTGCTGACGGCAGGCGCAGCTTGCAGAGCGCCAAGCCTTTGCCGTTGACGTCTCGTCAGCGTTTGCAGGGCTACCTGCTGGACAAGACTGTATCGATATCCAACGGCGCCTGCGCAATGCATCGCGATGTATTCGCTCCGGGCAATTACCCGGAACATTTGCGCAACGTTGAGGATCTGCCGGTGTTTGCCCAGGTATTGGCGCGCTATCCTTGCACCGTTCTCGACAAGCCTCTGGCGCTGATCTACAAGCACGCCGACAGCATGCGTCACGATTTGCGCCAAAGCCTTGCTGCCGGTACGGAGCAGGTCGTCAGCGAGGTGTTTTCGAGTCGACGCATGCCAAAAGAGATGCACGACCTGCGTCAGGCCTTTTTGGCACAGCGTTGCTTGTCGCTGTTTCGCGATTGTTACTCACATGGCGAATACAGCCTGGCCAAGGGCTTCTATTTTCAGGCACTGCGTGCAGACTGGCGCACGTTTTCGCGCTGGTCCTACACTCGCAAGGCTTTGCGTTTGCTGTTTCGATAAATGGTCCGCCGTGACTGCGCGTACCTTGTAATGAGTGTTGGTGAGGTGGCTGGGTGAAAGGCAGGAGCGGGAAAGTGGGTACTCAGGTCTCCAGAATCATCGACGAATACCCGGTATGGCTGGCATTTTTTGGCAGTTTGCTGCTATCGCTGATAGCGGTCATGGGGACTGCGACAGTAGGGCGTGATGCCGCGCTTTACATCGATGTCGCACAACAAGTCACCGAGCATGGTCCCAATGTCGCCTGGGCCTCCTTCGACTGGCCGTGGTTTTCCCTTCTGCTTGCCGCTACCCATTCCATCCTGCGGTTGCCATTGGAACTGAGCGCCTACCTCTGGTGTGGTCTCTTCTTTGCCGGCACCAGCGCGTTGATGGTGGACTGCGTCCGTCAGCGTTCGCCCGACATCACCCGTTGGGCCTGTCTTGTCATGCTGGCAATGCCGGCGGTCAATGCCTTTCGAAATGACATCATCCGTGAGTGCGGCTTCTGGTTTTTTTGCACACTGGCGCTGTGGCTCGCGTTGCGCTGGCAGGCACGTGGAGGCTGGTTGCGTGCGGCATTCATTCATATGGCAATTGTCGCGGCAGCCTTGTTTCGGCTGGAGGCGCTGTTGTTGATGCCGGCGTTGGCGCTGTGGCAATTGCCCAGCCTATGGTCGTCGAGCCGACGCCTGTCGTTCTTTCAGTTTTCGTTGTTGCCGATTCTTGGGTTGCTGGTCGTGTCGGTGACAGGTGTGCTCATGTCGGCGCGCGTGGTGCTGTATCTGGACATGATTGAGCCGCGTGGTGTGTTCGCCTCGTTCCAGATGCTCTGCGATCAGTTCGCCAATTCACTCATCAACAAGTATTCCCAGGATGAAGCGGGCCGGATCATTTTCTTCGGCATCCTTGCGACCATGACGATTACTTTCGTCAAGTTGATGGGGCCGTTTGCCGTCCCGTTCATATTGCGGCGCAACTGGGGCGTACTGAGCATCTACTGGCGCGACTATCGTCCTTTCGCCTGGGCAGCGTTGCTCTATCTGGTGGTACTGGTACTGTTTTTCATCAAGCAACAGTTCATGAACGCGCGCTACATGAGTTTTCTGAATCTGTTGTTTGTGCCTGTGCTGGCGATGGGGTTGGCAGCGTTTGCTCGCGAATTTCCGCGTCTGGGCAAGGGGCTGGTGGTGCTGGCGCTGCTGGTGATGCTCTCGAACGTCATCTCCACCGGGGCCGGGAAAACCCACTATATCGAGGCCGGCCGCTGGATGTCCTCCCATGTCGAACCGGACGCGCCGACTTACTTCTCGGATGGGCGGATCAGCTATTACGCGGGTCGCGGCTACGTGTTGCCAGTCCTGACGCAGGAAGAGGCAATATCGCCAGCGCATGCTGGCGACTACCGCTATTTCGTGATCGAGGCGAAGGGTGACGAGCCATGGCTGAACGAGTGGCTGGCAGCACACAAGCTGCGCATCCTTGAGCATTTCGCCAATCGCAAAGGCGCGACCGTTGTGGTGATTGGTCGCTAGGGTTCAAGCAAGCAGCGGGCGCAGGCGCGAGATCAGCGGCGCTTGCCGGTTGCTCGGCAGGGCCTGTCGGTAACCTTCGATAAAGGTGTCGCCGGCGTCCTGGCCCAGCAACCATTGCCGATCTTCCTTGTAGCGCAGCAGGTGAGCGAAATTGCGCAGGCGTTTGCTGTCGCTGAGCGAGCGCTTCTGGCAGCGCAGGTCGGCGATGTCGATCAGGCCCAGATGGCCGTCGGGGGTCAGCACCACGTTGCCGAAGTGCAGCGATCGAAAGTACACACCCTTCTCGTGCAATTGAGCAAAGTACCCGCCCAGTTGGAATCTCAGTGAGTCAGTCTCTTCGCTGGTGCCTTGTAACTGGCGCACGGTATTGCCCGCCAGCGGACTGTAATACACACAGTCACGCTCGATGCTCGGGATGCGGTACACCGCGATGACTTTGGGGCAGAGGATGCCGCGTTGTTCAAGGGCCCGGGTGTTGTCGGCAAAGCGTTGCGCGTAGGGGTAGAACAGCGCAGAGCTGAGCAGCCGCTTGCGACGGAACAGTTTGAGCATGCGTCCATCGGCCAATCTGAGCACCTTGTCGCCGGAGTCGTCGGCTTCCAGTACGTGTGCACCTTCGCGCAGTGCCTCGTAAGTGCTGTGATCAATCGATTGCATATCTGGCTCCCATCATTAGCGGCGTATCTTAACCGACTTGCTCCAAGGCTGGCGTGAAGTCATGTTTATCGGGGGAAAAACGCGTGTGATATCATCCGCGCCTCACTGAATTGTGCGGATCACCATGAGCAGTCCTGAACCGAAAGCCCAGTCAACGCTGGCGATCTATTTCCGCCTTTTGGCTTACGTGCGGCCTTACGCCGGTCTCTTCCTTCTCAGCATCGTCGGGTTCCTGCTCTTCGCATCGACCCAGCCAATGCTCGCTTACATTCTCAAGTACTTTGTCGACGGTCTGGCCAATCCTGAAGCCAGTCTGTTTCCGGGCAACCCTTATCTGGGCAAGTTGCAGTTGCTCGAAACCGTACCACTGATGATTGTGTTCATCGCCGTATTGCAGGGTGTGGGTTCTTTTCTCGGCAACTTTTTTCTGGCGCGGGTTTCTCTGGGCCTGGTGCATGACTTGCGGGTCGTGCTGTTCAACAAGTTGCTGGATTTACCCAACCGCTTCTTCGACAAGAACAACTCCGGTCATCTGATTTCCCGAATCACCTTCAACGTGACGATGGTCACGGGGGCGGCGACGGATGCGATCAAAGTGGTCATCCGTGAAGGCATGACCGTGATTTTCCTGTTCTGCACCCTGTTGTGGATGAACTGGAAACTCACCCTGGTGATGGTCGCTATCCTGCCGGTGATCGGCATTATGGTGAACAGCACCAGCAAGAAATTTCGCAAGCAAAGCAAAAAGATCCAGGTGTCCATGGGCAACGTCACGCACGTTGCCTCCGAGACCATTCATGGTTATCGCGTTGTGCGCAGTTTTGGTGGCGAAGTCTACGAAAAAGACCGCTTTCGCGACGCCAGCCAAAGCAACACCGACAAGCAGCTGACGATGACCAAGACCGGCGCGGTTTACACACCGATGCTGCAACTGGTGACGTACAGCGCCATGGCGGTGGTCATGTTCCTCGTGCTTTATCTTCGCGGTGACGCATCGCCGGGCGATCTGGTGGCCTACATCACCATGGCCGGTTTGTTGCCCAAGCCTATTCGCCAGCTCTCCGAAGTCAGCTCGACCATCCAGAAAGGCGTGGCTGGTGCCGAGAGTATTTTCGAGCAACTGGATGAGCCGGCGGAAGTGGATCATGGCACGGTCGAGCGCGATCGTCTTGAAGGTCGTCTGGAAGTGCGCAATCTCAGCTTCCAGTACCCGGACACCGACAAAAAGGTGCTCAACGACATCAGCTTTGTCGTCGAGCCTGGGCAGATGGTTGCTCTGGTCGGGCGTTCGGGCAGCGGCAAGTCGACGCTGGCCGGGTTGATTCCGCGCTTCTACCAGCATGAGCAGGGTCAGATTCTGCTTGATGGGGTAGAGGTTCAGGATTTCACCTTGCGCAGCCTGCGTCGCCAGATCGCTCTGGTTACCCAGGCCGTCACGCTGTTCAACGATACGGTGACCAACAACATCGCTTACGGCGATCTGGCTGGCGCCCCTTTCGAAGAGGTCAAACGCGCGGCTACCGAGGCTTATGCTGACGAGTTCATCGTCAAGATGCCGGAGGGTTACGAGACCATGGTCGGCGAAAACGGCGTATTGCTGTCCGGCGGCCAGCGCCAACGCATCGCGATCGCCCGGGCCCTGCTCAAGGATGCACCGTTGCTGATTCTCGACGAGGCCACGTCGGCTCTCGATACGGAGTCGGAACGGCACATTCAGGCAGCACTGGATCATGTGGTGCAGAACCGCACGACGCTGGTCATCGCTCACCGTTTGAGCACCATCGAGAAGGCCGACCTGATTCTGGTCATGGATGAAGGCCGCATCGTCGAGCGTGGCACTCACGCGCAGTTGCTCGAGCAGAACGGCTACTACTCGCGTCTGCATGCCAAAGAGTTTGAAGAGGGTGACGAACCTCAGCCGGCCCACGTGACCAACGTATGCTGACAATGTTTCGCAGCTTTCGTGAGCGCGGCTGGACTGAAATCGACCGGGATGCGTACGCGGGTGCCTGGCAGCGTTTCGGTGGCAGTTTCGCGACACATCCCGAGGTGGTCGAACGGCTTTCGGCCTTCGTTGGCATCGAGTTGCGTTACCTGGGCTGGATCGTTGGCGGTGAGGTGCTTGCCGCCATTCCTTGCTGGGGGCGTCACGTCGCCTTGTCCAAGGAAGTGCTCAAGCGTGAGGGCAAGCGCGGCTTGCTGGACATGGGCAATGCAGAAATCATCCTGCCGATCGCACCCGATATCGTCGTGCCGGTCCGCCAGCGCATGGCCTATGTTTCCCAGCTGAATGCCGAGCAGATCAGCACCTTGAAAGCGCAGCCGGAGGGCCTGGCCCTTGCCCGGTTGCCTGAAGAGTATTCGAAGAAATTTCGCTACAACCAGCGTCGCGAGCAGCGCTTGCTGGAAGAGGCGGGTGGCTCGCTGGTGCCGATGTCCGGATTTACCCCGCAAGAGCAGGCCGCCGCTTACGGCGATCTGTTTCAGCGTCGCTGGGGCTTTGAAGTGCCGGGCAAGGCCGGGCTGGTCGAGGTCTTCACACTGTTGCGCGAATTCATGACCGGCTCGGTGGTCATGCTCGAATCGGCCCCCGTGGCCATTCAGGTTTTGTATCGCGTCGAGGCGCCCGAGTGGGTGTCGCTTGAATACGTCAATGGTGGCGTCGACCCGCAGAGCCGCGAGTTCAGCCCGGGCAGCGTCCTGAGCTTCGTCAACACCCAGCAGGCCTGGGCAGATGCGCAGGCGCTGGGCAAGCCTCTGCGTTATTCATTCGGTCGTGCCGACCGTGAGTACAAGGATCGCTGGTGCCACACGGTGCCGGTCTACAAGGTCTGAATTCATGAGCGCTCGCAAGCAACAGCTTCTCAAGGCCCATCGACGTAACAAGCGCATGTTCCTCGTAGCCTTTCTGGTCGCGCTGCTTGTGATCGGGTTGCTCATCGCGTGGTGGCTGGTGCCGCTGTTGCTGGTGCTGGCCTGGATCGCCCACGAGGCGTGGTTTGCCGATCATTTGTTCTATCGGCCCTCTGACGATTATCAATACGCGTTTCCTGCAGACACGGCGCGTCAGGCGGTGAGCCTGAGCGCTGGTGTTGTGCGTCTGAGCGAGCCGTTGGCAGCAGGCGAGACGCTTGTTCTCGAACTTGAATTGAAGGCTGGCTGGCTGGGGCGCTGGCTCGATCCTTACGTTCAGGTCGGCGATGATCGCCAGGATTTTGAGCGCGGGGTCAGCGGGCGGCGTTTTCTGAATCTGTCCGGTCAAGCCAAGGCATTGCAGCAGGGATCACTGACCCTGCGCGGCCGCTATTGTGCAGCGGGTACCGCCGGCACATTGTGGATCATGGCCAGCCCTGACTACAGCCGCCAGCGTGTGATGGTCATCGCGCCCCATGCCGATGATGCCGAGTTGGCAGCGTTCGGCCTGTATAGCCGCTGCGAGGACGTCAGCATCGTCACTCTGACCCAAGGCGAGATCGAGGCTGAAGATTTCCAGCGCCTGGGTCTGGATCAAGCTGCGGCTGCCCGGTTGAAGGGGCGTTTGCGCAGTTGGGACAGTCTGGCGATTCCGCAGTGGGGCGGGGTGCCCGCCGAGCGTTGCGTGCAACTGGGTTATTACTGCCTGCAATTGCCTGCGATGGCTGCAGAACCGGGCAAGGCGTTCGGCTCCCGAGAGTCGCAGGAAAGCGATGTGCGCAGCGTGCGCCGGCATAATCCTCTGGCCTTGCCCGCCGACATCGACGGGCAACCGACTTGGCAGAATCTGGTCGGTGACCTGGCGAAACTGCTGGAACACTATCGTCCCGAGGTGCTGGTCACGCCGCATCCTGAGCTCGATCCCCACAGCGATCACGTCGCCTCCACTCAAGCGCTGCTTGAAGCCATTGCCCTGAGCAACTGGAAGCCGACGACGTTCCTGATGTACGCCAATCACCTGCATGACAACGACCGCTGGCCGATGGGGCCTGCCGGTGCCGGTATCGCCTTGCCGCCTGCGATCGAGCCGTTGCCGGCTGACCGCTTGTGGAGCCCGTTGCTGTCGGCGGATACGCAGCTGGACAAGGCCATGGCACTGGCGATGGAGCATGACTTGCAGGGCGGGCAAGTGTGCAAGCGCCAATTGCGCCGCTGGATCCAGCAGGCTCTGGCCGGGCGCCGCTGGCCTGTAACGGGCAGTAACGAATTTTTCCGCAAGGCTGTCCGGCGCCACGAATTGTTCTGGGTGCGCGACCTTTCAGATTGAGGCGGACGGCGCTTTTCCCTGTGTTAATATCGCGCCCCTGTTCATTTTGTATGTGGGTTGCTCCATGAAGTTGTCCATGCCGCGTTTCGATCAAGCCCCGGTCTTGGTAGTCGGCGATGTCATGCTCGACCGTTACTGGCATGGCGGAACCTCACGGATCTCCCCTGAGGCCCCGGTGCCGGTCGTTAAAGTCGAGCAAATCGAAGATCGTCCGGGCGGTGCCGCGAACGTTGCCTTGAACATTGCCGCGCTGGGTGCGCCGGCGTCCCTGGTCGGTGTGACCGGTGACGACGAAGCTGCCGACAGCCTGAGCAACAGTCTCAAGGGCGCGGGCGTACGTGCCTTGTTCCAGCGCATTGCGCACCAGCCAACCATCGTCAAGCTGCGGGTCATGAGCCGGCACCAGCAATTGCTGCGAATTGACTTTGAAGAACCGTTTGCCACCGATGCCCTGGCCCTCGCCTCGCAGGTCGATGATCTGCTGGAAGGCATCAAGGTGCTGGTGTTGTCCGACTACGGCAAAGGCGCGCTGAAAAACCATCAGGCGCTGATTCAGGCTGCCCGCGCCAGGAATATCCCGGTGCTGGCCGACCCGAAGGGCAAGGATTTCTCGATCTACCGTGGCGCCAGCCTGATCACCCCCAACCTCAGCGAATTCGAAGCCATCGTCGGCGGTTGCACCGATGAGCATGAACTGGTGAGCAAGGGCGCTGCGCTGATGCACGACCTTGAGCTCGGTGCGCTGCTGGTGACCCGTGGCGAACACGGCATGACCCTGCTGCGTCCTGATCATCCGGCGCTGCACCTGCCGGCCCGTGCGCGAGAAGTGTTTGACGTTACCGGTGCCGGTGACACGGTGATCTCGACGCTGGCTGCTGCCATCGCCGCCGGTGAAGAGCTGCCTCACGCTGTGGCGCTAGCCAATCTGGCCGCAGGCATTGTGGTCGGCAAACTCGGTACGGCGGCCATCAGTGCTCCGGAACTGCGTCGCGCCATTCAGCGTGAAGAAGGCTCCGAGCGCGGTGTGCTGGGCCTGGAACAGTTGATTCTCGCGGTGGCCGATGCTCGGGCGCATAACGAAAAGATCGTGTTCACCAATGGCTGCTTCGACATTCTGCACGCCGGCCACGTGACCTATCTGGAACAGGCGCGCGCCCAGGGCGATCGTCTGATTGTCGCGGTCAATGACGATGCTTCGGTCAGTCGCTTGAAGGGGCCGGGTCGTCCGATCAACAGTGTCGACCGCCGCATGGCAGTTCTGGCAGGGTTGGGCGCGGTGGACTGGGTCATCAGTTTCCCTGAAGGCACCCCGGAAAACCTGCTGCGGGAGGTCAAGCCGGACGTGTTGGTCAAGGGCGGCGATTACGGGATCGACCAAGTGGTCGGCGCCGACATCGTGACGTCTTATGGCGGTACCGTGAAAGTGCTGGGGCTTGTGGAAAACAGCTCGACGACCGCAATTGTCGAAAAAATCCGCAGTCGCTGATCAGATGAATTTTTACCTTTGTGTACTGCGTGTGAACGGATTTTGCCATGGGGATCTAGCCGTTTCCGTTGATGTCGGCAGGTTTGAATCCGATGCGCTTGCCTGCCTACGTCGCGTGGTCAATTAACCTATGAAAGTCATGCTACTGGTGATGGACGAGCAGCGGGTCATTCTCGACCGGCTCTACGACATCGTGCAGCAGAACTGTGATGAATGCGTCATCTTCCGTCTGAGCAAGCAGCAACAGATGAATCTCGGGCCGTTTCTGGCCTCGGTTGACTATCAAACGTTCGACCGCGTGGTGATCTTCTCTCGGGTCAAGCGCCTGGCCACGCAATTGCGGGTGCTCAAGTGCATTCCCGGGCTGGTGTTCCTCGAGCACGACGCCTACCAGAACTACATGCCCGCCAGTAAATATCGTGGCGTGTATTCGCGTCTCTACAGTCGTCTACCGAGCTGCCGCGCGCTGGTGTCCGGCGCCGTTGTTGCCCGCAAAATGCTCGCTGAAGGCATCGACACAGTCTTCGTCTCCAAGGGTTACGACGAGCAGATGCTGCGCAATACCGGCGCCGAGCGCGATATCCCCATCGGTTTTCTGGGCAGCCTGAAAAGCACCGAGTACGCCGAGCGCAAGGCAATGCTTGAGTCGCTCGCGCAACGTACCGGCATGCTGGTGACTCGCACGAAATCGGGTACGGAATACCTCGAAACACTCAATCGCATCAAGATTTTCGTCAGTGCTGACATCGGCATGAACGAGTTCATGATCAAGAATTTTGAAGCCATGGCTTGTGGCTGCGTGCTGCTGGCCTGGAGCCAGGGCGAAGAAGACCAGTTGCTCGGCTTCGAAGACATGCACAACACCGTGTTTTACCGCAGCGCAGACGAGGCCGTTGCGAAGATCAAACTGCTGCAGGACGACCCGGAGCTGGCGCAGCGTATCGCCATGAAGGGGCAGGAGTTTGCGCAAAGTCGCTATTCCTTCGCTCGCGTTGGCCAGACCCTGGCCACGGAAATCCAGCGTGAAATGCGCCCATGGCAGCCGCCTTCGGCGTTCACGCAGTTCTGGGTCAAGCTACGCCACGGGATGAAGGTGCCGACCTGAATGAAGGACGAACACATGGCGCTGGATGCGCTGCCTGGCGGTGACCAGTCTGTTCTGCAGGCGCTGCCCGCGCCATTGCAGGCATGCCTGAGCCGTGCGCCTCGGGTCGTATTGATTGCCAACAATCCAGCCATTACGGCGGCGGATTTTCAGGCGTTGAACATTGGCGTCGATGACGTCGTGGTCAGCTTCAATACCTGCATCAAGGCGTCTCTGCTCGACTCGCGAAGCGTGAACGTCGTCGTGCATGGCTATAACGCTCAGGACGCGTACTTTTTTGGCCTGCCCTTGGGGCCGGACGTGCAGCGGCTGTTTGATCAGGCGGGTGAGCGCTGTTTCACCATGCTGGTCGGCTGTGCCGCACCGATGAGTCCGCTGACTCGGGTGGCCATGTACTGGGATCGCATTCCGCTGCCACCGCTCTGGAACTATCCGGTCGACCGGCCGGGCGGCAAGCGCTACGTTGGCCCCTCCACCGGTTTCAACACGCTCGTGCTGTTCGACTGGTTGCGCGGTCACGTCGGGTACACCTATCAGCTCATGACCCTGGGTTTTTCCAACGAAGCTGGAAAACTGTGGGGTGGGCATGCGTGGGATTACGAGCGCGACTGGCTGCAGAAATCGGACGTCATCGTCGTGCCGCTGCAACCCCGCCGCTGGTGGCAGAAGTTGTTTCGCCGCAAATAAGCGAGTCCGTGCCGGCCGACCCGTACAACTTTCGAAAAGGTGCTGTTGAGTGTTGAAAATTGCCGTGGCTTTTTTCGGTATCCCGAGAAACTCGCCGATTTGTTTTCCTTCCATCGAGCAGAACGTACTGGCGCAGTTACCTGCGGGCAGCGACGTGAAGTGCTTTTATCACCTGTACAAAATCGATGAAGTGCAGAACTCCCGTTCAGGCGAGAAAGGCGAGCTGGCGGCGGACAACTACCAGCCATTCGAGTCGATGAGCGGGACGCTGACCTCGACCGAAGGCGTGCTGGAGCGTTGGGATTTCGAGCAAGTCAAAGCACAGGGCGACACCTGGGCGGATGATTTTGCATCGTTGCGCAACCTGATCTATCAGCTCAACTCACTGCACACCGTCACCAGCATGATTGAATCCTTCAATCCCGATTTCGTGGTGTTCGTGCGTCCGGACAATTTCTTCCACAACCCGCTACCTGCTTATGTGTTCAATCATCCAGAGGCGCGGCGGCACAATGCCTACATTCCCGACTGGCAATGGTGGGGTGGGTTGAACGACCGCTTTGCCATTTGCGGTCGCGATACTTACGTCGCGTATGGCAAACGCATCGAGCGCATCTTCGAGTTCTGCAAGGCAACGGGGAGGAAGCTGCATTCCGAACGCTTGCTCAAATTCGCGTTGCAGCAGGCCGACGCCAAGGTTTGCACACTGAAGACCCAGGCTTCGCGAGTGCGTATTACCGGCGCCTTTGCCGAGGAGTCGTTTTCGCCCAAGCGCGGCATGGGCAAACGCGAGAATCGATACTTCCACTTCTTCGCCACGTTGCGTACATGGCTGGATCGCCGGCGCTAACCGGCAGTCAGCGCGCGCGCTTCTTGCCCAGGCCCACAAGGCGCAACGCCTTGAGACTTAGCTGCTTGAGGCCCGCACGAGGGGGCTTTGCCGGTTGCAGGCCCTGTTGCACGAGCCAGTCTTTCCAGCGAATGCGCTCTTCGCGCACTACCCAGCCTTCTTGATTCGCAAAGCTCTCGGCCAGATACAGCCCGCGTGTGCTGGCCGGTAGCAGTTTGTCGCGCTTGAGGGTGTACAGCTCGGCCAGTGGCGCGCCGTCCTTGAGTGGCATCAAGTACAGATCGGGGCGCTTGCGGTCGAGCCGCGCCACCAGTTGATCGCCTTCCAGACGCTCATCGACGTGGAACAGGCTCAGGGACTTGGCTTCCTTGGGCACGTCCAGGCGCAAGTCGTAGATCAATTGCAGCGACGCTGTCGGCAAGTGCACATAGGCCCGCGGCCGCTCCAGCAATTGCAGATTGGCGCTACGAATGGGGCGTGCCGAACCGGACAACGGCGTCAACCGAAACGGCAAAGCCTCGCGATAGTGCAGGGCCGAGGAGTAGGGCGCCGGCAGCCAGGTGTCGTTGAAGCGCCCGCCGAGCCAGCCTTCGGGGGTTTCCAGCAAACACTCTTCGGCGATTTCCTGAATGGCCGTGTGCAACGGAATATTCAGTTCGTGAGCCGGTACGTAACCGGAAATCAACTTCAGCACCACATCGCCGCGATCCTGCCGGCGCTGGCGCACCAACACCCAGTAGTCGCGATTCTGCCAATGCAGGGTCAGGCGCACCGAGACTCCCAGATTCGCCAGTTCCAGCGAGAAGCGCTCGGCGTCCGCCACGCTGACCGGTTTGCGTCGCTGCAAGGTCTGCGTGAAATTCAGCGGCATCCCGACGCTCTGATACGTCAGGCCTTCGGGCGTAGCTTCGACGAACAGCGGCAGAGTCTTGAAGTTGCTCGGGTTCTTTCTGATGAGCGTGCGCGGCATATCGGCTCCTGCTTAAGGCCGCGGGGCGGCGTCAATGACTACGAAGGACTTGGGCAACGGTCGCAACGTTGTGGGCGAGGTGCAGCGGATTGATCGTCCCGACGATAGCACTGGCGACGCCAGGTTGCGCGAAAAGCAACTCGAAGCTGGCGCGCACCGGATCCACGCCCGGGCTCAGGCAAACGTGACCGCTGGCCAGGGCCTTCTTCACCAGAATGGCTTTGCCGTGCGCAGCAGCATAGTCAATGACAGCCTTCTCGTTTTGTTCGTTCAGATTGTAGGTGACCATCGCGCAGTCGCCTTGCTCCAATGCTTTGAGGCCACCTTCGACGGTCTTGCCGGAAAAACCGAAGCCGCGAATCTTGCCCTCGGCCTTGAGCGCGGCGAGTGTGGCATAAACCTCTTCGTGCTCAAGAATGGCCAGGTCGTTGCCATCGGAATGCACCAGCACCAGGTCGATAAAGTCCGTTTCCAGACGTTTCAGGCTGCGTTCGACCGACAAACGCGTATGCGCCGCGCTGAAATCGTGTCGCGAGAGGCCGTCGGCAAACTCTTCGCCGACTTTGCTGACGATCACCCAATCCTGACGCTGGCCGCGCAACAGCGGGCCAAGACGCTCTTCGCTGCGACCGTAGGCCGGGGCAGTGTCGATCAGGTTGATGCCCAACTCGCGTGCCTGCCTGAGCAGCATCCGCGCTTCGTCGTCATCGGGAATCTGGAAGCCGTTGGGGTATTTCACCCCTTGATCGCGGCCAAGTTTGACCGTGCCCAGGCCCAGCGGTGAGACCGTCAGGCCGGTACTGCCCAGCGGGCGGTGAAAGTCATGCAGGGTGGCAATGCTCATGGCAACAGTTGCTCCCAGGCCGGAACGCCCATCGGTGGTTTTGGCAGCGACGGCAACGGTTCGCCGGGTTGCGGCTGGATACCGTCGCGCTGCAATGAGGCCATCACTCGGTCAGCAAAGTCCGGCGCCAGCGCCAGTTTGGTCGGCCAGCCGACCAGCAGGCGACCCTCTTCGGCGAGGAACGCGTTGTCCGGGCGCGTCAGGCCGGTTTGCAGCGGCTCGGCACGGTCGACGCGCAACGTCGCCCATTGTGCAGTGCTGAGGTCGATCCACGGCAACAACTGGGAGATTTCTTTTTGCGCGGTAGCGATCTGTTCGGCGGGTTCGCGGTTCACGCCTTCACTTTCGGCAATGTCGCCACCCATGTACCAGACCCACTGACCATCAGCCGCCGGATGCGTGGTGACGGTAATGCGCGGTTTGGTACCGCCACCCAGGCAGTGGGCGTACAGCGGTTTCAGGCCTGGGCCTTTGGCGAGGATCATGTGCAGCGGCCGGCGCTGCATGGCCGGTTTGCTCAGGCCCAGGTGCTCAAGCAAATGCGCGGTGCCTTCGCCAGCACTGAGCACGATGCGCTGGGCGCGGATCTCGCGACCGTCGACCTTCAGGCCCACCAGCACGCCTGCTTCCAGCAACGGCTCGATGGTCTGCCCGGCGAGCAGACCGTCACCGGCCAGATCGGCCAGACGCTGGATCAGGCTCGGCACATCGACCACCAGTTCGGCCAGGCGATAGACCTTGCCCTTGAAACGTTTGTCTTGCAGGGCTGGCGGCAGTTGATCGCCCTTGACCTGATCGACGCGGCCGCGCACGGCTTTACTGGCGAAGAAGCTGGTGAGGTTGCCGGCGAGGGTGCCCGGCGACCACAGGTAATGGGCTTCGGAGAGCAGGCGCACGCCACTCAGATCCAGCTCGCCGTTGCCGGCCAGCGCTTCACGCCAGCGTCGCGGCATGTCGGCGATGGCTTCCGAAGCGCCGGTCAACGCGCCGTGCAGCGCGTACTTGGCGCCGCCGTGGATGATGCCTTGGGATTTCACACTCTGCCCGCCACCGAGGCTGGCACTTTCCACCAGCACGGTCGAAAACCCCTGACGGCGCAGGCGCGCATTCAGCCAGAGGCCGGCGACACCAGCGCCGACAATCAGAACGTCGGTGGAAATAACGGATGGCATGCAGCGACCTCAGTGTTCAAGACGAGGGCGCAGTATACAGACTCGGGAAAGAGGCGGATTTGTCGATGATCAACAGGCGGGATGCAAAATCAAATGTGGGAGAGAGCCTGCTCGCGAAAGCGCTGTGTCAGGCAATATCGTTGTCGACTGACATGCCCTCTTCGCGAGCAGGCTCGCTCCCACAGGTACTGCGATTGGTTTTTAATGGCCCGCAGTTTTCGAGAACAGTTGAATCACCACAACGCCCAGAACAATCAACCCCATCCCCAAGATCGCCGGCACATCCAGCTTCTGCCCATATATGAACAGCGCCGCGATACTGACCATCACAATGCCCATCCCGGCCCACACCGCGTAAGCGACGCCCACCGGCACCGTGCGCACCACCAGAATCAGCATCCAGAACGCGATGGCGTAACCCACGATCACTACCAGCAGCGGCAGCGGTGTACTGAAGCCTTTGACCGCTTTCATCGAAACGGTGGCCATGACTTCGGCGCAGATGGCGATGGCAAGGTAGGCGTAGGCGTTCATGTGTAATCCTCGTGTGTAGCGTTACTTTCTGAGGTCGGCATTTTAGAGGTTGTTCAGATGCGGTAAAGTCATTACCTATCTGTTTGGGAGATGGGTTGCGCGATGAGTATGCAGTGGAATCTGGATCAGCTACGCGTGTTTATCGCGGTCGCCGAACAGCGTTCGTTCTCCGCCGTAGCCCGGCAGCAGCGCAAGGCGCAGTCGGCGATCAGCAGTGCCATCGCCATGCTCGAGGACGATCTGGGCGTGAGCCTGTTTGAGCGTAGCAGCGGTCGTCAGCCGAGGCTCACCGAAGCGGGGGAGGCGCTGCTCGAGGAGGCGCGAGAAGTCTTGCGCCAGTGTGAGCGCCTGAATGGCCGGGCCATGGCGATGATGCGCGGCCAGGAAGCGCAACTGCGCGTGGCGCAGGATGAGGCGATGCCCTATCAGGCGCTGGTGGAAAGTTTCGGCGCGCTGGCCGATCAATTTCCCAGCCTGGAAGTACAACTCACCAGCGCTGCTCAAGGCGAAGTCGCACGCAAACTCGTCGAGCGCCGCGCCGATCTCGGCTTGCTGTTCTATCACGATGAAATCCCCGAGGCGCTGGAGCGACGAGTATTGGGGAGCGTGGAAATGGTCACGGTCTGCGGGATCAATCATCCGTTGGCGACGCAGACGTACGTGACCTGCCAACAACTGGCGCAACACCGGCAACTGTTGATGTCGACGCAAACCAGTGTCTACCCCGGCAACGAGCCGGCCAGCCCACAGGTGTGGCGTGCCGACAGTTTTTACGTGATGGCCGAATGGCTGGTGCGCGATCTAGGCTGGGCGTGGCTGCCCAGGCACGTGGTGCAGTACTCGGCCTATCAGGGCTTGATGGTCGAACTCGACAGCGAATGGACGCCGCCAGCGCTGGTGGTGGAGCTGGTCTGGCGGCGTGACGAGCCGCTCGGCCCGGCTGCGCGTTGGCTGGCCGAGCGTTTTGCCGTGCACTTGCGCGCGATCGACGGAAAAAGTCGATAAACTCCGCCGCCATGAATAGAACTCTCTACACCGCGCTGTTTTACCTGGGGCTGCCATTGGTGGCGATTCGGCTGTGGCTGCGGGCGCGCAAGGCGCCGGCGTATGCCAAGCGCATTGGCGAACGTTTCTCTTACGCGATGCCGGCGCTGCAACCCGGCGGCATCTGGGTACACGCGGTGTCGGTGGGCGAAAGCATCGCCGCCGCGCCGATGATCCGCGCGTTGCTGCAACGTTATCCACAGCTGCCGATCACCGTGACTTGCATGACGCCGACCGGTTCGGAGCGGATTCAGGCATTGTTCGCCAACGAGCCGCGCATCCAGCACTGCTACCTGCCCTATGACTTGCCATGTGCAGCGGCGCGCTTCCTTGATCGCGCACAGCCGAAACTGGCCGTGATCATGGAAACCGAACTGTGGCCCAACCATATTCATCAGTGCGCCAAACGCGGCATCCCGGTGGCGCTCGCCAACGGACGATTGTCCGAACGCTCGGCCAAGGGTTATGGCCGCTTCAGCAAACTGACTGCGCCGATGCTCGCCGAGATGAGTTTTTTTGCCGTGCAGACCGAGGCCGAAGCTCAGCGCTTCCGCGATCTGGGTGCGCGTCCGGAGACCGTCGAAGTCACTGGTTCGATCAAATTCGACCTGACCATCGACCCGCAACTGCTGCAACGCGCCGCCCAATTGCGTGGCCAGTGGCAGGCGCTGGAGCGACCGGTGTGGATCGCTGCCAGCACCCATGAAAGCGAGGATGAAGTGGTGTTGAACGCCCATCGGCGTTTGTTGGCCAATCATCCGGATGCGTTGCTGATTCTGGTACCGCGTCACCCGGAGCGCTTCAACTCGGTGTTCGAACTGTGTCAGCGCGAAGGTTTTGCCACACTGCGTCGTTCGACCGCCGCCAATGTCGATGCGCAAACTTCGGTGCTGCTCGGCGACACCATGGGTGAGCTGTTGTTTCTCTACGCCTTGGCCGACAGCGCCTTTGTCGGCGGCAGCCTGGTGCCGAATGGCGGACACAATTTGCTGGAGCCCGCCGCACTGGCGAAACCGGTGATCAGCGGCCCGCACCTGTTCAACTTCCTCGACATCGCCGCGCAGTTGCGCGAGGCCGGGGCGTTGGTTGAAGTGGATGATGCCGAAGGGCTGGCAGTGGAAGTCCAGCGCCTGTTCGAACTGCCACGGGATGCACAGCGTATGGCTGATGCGGGGCTGGCGGTGATGCGCCGCAATCAGGGCGCGTTGCAGCGTTTGCTGGATGGCTTGGGCCGACTGATCAAATAAAGCAAAAAGATCGTAGCCTTCGGCAGCTCCTGCATGGAAATGCATTCCAATGTAGGAGCTGCCGAAGGCTGCGGTCTTTTGCTTTTAAGGGCGGGCCCTGAGCTGCGCCTCGGCAGCCTTGGCCAGATCCGGCGGCAGGAAATCCTTGTCCGGGTTGTAATCGGCCTTCAGGTAACGGCGCAGATCCTCCAGATCACCCGGGTTCAATGTCCCCGCGGCCTGCTTCAAGCGCAGGTTGTCGAGGATGTAGTCATAACGCGTGTTGTTGTAGTTGCGCACCGAGGTATACAACTGGCGCTGCGCATCGAGCACGTCGACGATGTTGCGCGTGCCCACCTGATAACCGATTTCCGTGGCTTCCACCGCGCTCTGGTTGGAGATGATCGACTGGCGGCGCGCCTGCACCTGCTCGACGTCGGTGTTCACCGCGCGGTGCAGGTTGCGAGTGTTTTCGACGACTTGCCGGCGCAGGGCTTCGCGCTGCTGCTCGGTTTGATCGAGGCGTGAGTAGGACTCACGCACCTGGGAGCTGGTCAGCCCGCCGCTGTAAAGCGGAATGTTCAGTTGCAGGCCCAGCGTGCTTTGCTCGACGTTGCCACCGTAGGGTGTGCCAAAGGCGTTCGGGTTGGCGAAACCGAGGGCGTCGTTGTCACCTTTTTCGTACTTGGCCACCGCATCGAGGGTCGGCAAGTGGCCGGCCTTGCGCTGTTTCAGGGTCTGTTCGGCGGAACTGACAGCGTAGTTGCTGGCGAGCAGATTGAGGTTCTGTCGGGCGGCGGTGTCGACCCACGACTTGGCGTCATTCGGCGCCGGCGGCAGGATCGGCAGCGTATGGACAATGCCCTGAATCGAGTTGTACTGGCGGTTGGTCAGGGTGATCAGCGCTTCGAACGCATCATCGACCTGACGCTGCGCGACGATCCGGTTGGCGCGCGCGGTGTCGTAGCTGGCTTGGGATTGCAGCACGTCGGTCTTGTCCGACAGGCCGACGTCGAATCGTTCGTTGGACTGGTCGAGCTGGCGCTTGAACGCGGCTTCTTCAGCCTTGGTCGAGGCCAGGTTGTCCTGGCTGCGCAGCACGTTGAAGTAGCTCTCGGCCGATTGCAGGATCAGGTTCTGCTCGGTGGCCGACAGTTGCAGCGCGGCTTGTTCGTTGACGTCTTTGGCAGCCTGGTACTGGAACCAGCGATCGGCGCGGAACAGCGGCTGAGCCAGGGTCGCCTGATACGAGTGAGCGCTGCGGTTGGCGATGGCTGAAGGCTGGTCGAGCGAAGTGCGCACGTCAGCGACTTCGGCGCCACCGGACAGATTCGGCAGCAATCCGGCGCGAGCCTGCGGTACCACTTCTTTCTGTGCACCGTACTGGGCGCGGGCAGCGGCCAGGTCGGCGTTGTTGTCGACCGCTTCCTGATAGACGCTGACCAGATCGGTTTTGGTCGACAAGGGCGCTTCTGCTGCCCAGGCCATTGCGTTGGACGCACAAGACACGGCAAGAGCCAGTGAAAGTTTGCGCAGCATGAGGCGATCCCTAGCATGAATATTATGGAAGTAATCCGGGCGCCAAAGGTAAGGCGCACCCCCCGTAGCGTCAAGGCCCGGCGGGGCAGAGCGAGTGTAGTTGCGCCTGCGTTCGGCAACAATCCGTTAATTGCGCCATTCATCATGGTGTTTGCCGCGGTGTTGGCGTTCTTTGCCGGTTGTGTCTAGACTGGCCGGGTTCTTGTCGGGGTGCCTTGCTATGAGGCTGAGATCGAATAATTTCGGATCCCGTTGAACCTGATCAGGTTAGCGCCTGCGTAGGGAACAAGATTTCTCGTCACCCGGCGAGTCCTCTTGTGCTTCGTCCGGGAAATTGTTCGACAATCGAACGCTCGACGACGATGCACAGCACCAGTCCTGGTGCGTCCGTGCCTTTCAGGTTCTGCTCCGACAATCCACTGCCTGGATGATGTCTGGAGAGCCCGTGATGACTACAAAACCAAAAAACGCGATCAACCTGAGTGACTCGGCCAAGGTCGACGAGCAATCGGTCAAGCCGTTCACCCGTTCGCAAAAAGTCTACGTTCAGGGTTCCCGCCCGGACATCCTCGTGCCGATGCGCGAAATCAGTCTCGACGTGACCCCGACCGACTTCGGCGGCGAGATCAACGCGCCGGTCGTCGTGTACGACACCTCGGGCCCGTACACCGATCCCAACGTCATCATCGATGTGCGCAAAGGCCTGGGCGATGTGCGTTCGGCGTGGATCGAATCCCGTGGCGACACCGAGCGCCTGCCTGGCTTGAGTTCCAATTTTGGCCAGGAACGCCTGGCCGACGCCGAGCTGACCAAACTGCGCTTTGCCCACGTGAACAACCCGCGTCGCGCCAAGGCCGGGGCCAACGTCAGCCAGATGCACTATGCGCGCAAAGGCATCATTACTGCCGAGATGGAATACGTCGCCATCCGCGAAAACATGAAACTCGAAGTGGCTCGCGCCGCCGGCCTGCTGGACCAGCAACACGCCGGGCACAGCTTCGGTGCCAGCGTGCCGAAAGTCATCACCCCTGAATTCGTTCGAGAAGAAATTGCCCGTGGTCGCGCGATCATTCCGGCCAACATCAACCACACCGAACTGGAACCGATGATCATCGGCCGTAACTTCCTGGTGAAGATCAACGGCAACATCGGCAACAGTGCTTTGGGTTCTTCGATCGAAGAAGAAGTGGCGAAACTGACCTGGGGCATCCGCTGGGGTTCGGACACGGTGATGGACCTGTCCACCGGCAAGCACATTCACGAAACCCGCGAATGGATCATCCGCAACTCGCCAGTGCCGATCGGTACCGTGCCGATCTATCAGGCGTTGGAAAAAGTGGGCGGCGCCGCTGAAGACCTGACCTGGGAGTTGTTCCGCGACACGCTGATCGAGCAAGCCGAGCAGGGCGTCGACTACTTCACCATCCACGCCGGCGTGCTGTTGCGCTATGTGCCGCTGACCGCCAAACGTGTGACGGGCATCGTTTCCCGTGGCGGTTCGATCATGGCCAAGTGGTGCCTGGCGCACCACAAAGAGAACTTCCTCTACACCCATTTCGACGAAATCTGC
The DNA here is from genome assembly GCF_016613125.1 of Pseudomonas sp. MF6776. Taxonomy (NCBI): domain Bacteria; kingdom Pseudomonadati; phylum Pseudomonadota; class Gammaproteobacteria; order Pseudomonadales; family Pseudomonadaceae; genus Pseudomonas; species Pseudomonas sp. MF6776. The sequence goes on along the minus strand of NZ_JAENSQ010000011.1, from coordinate 173,268 downwards.
GAAATCATGAAGGCCTACGACGTCAGCTTCTCGCTGGGCGACGGCCTGCGTCCGGGCTCGATTGCCGACGCCAACGACGAAGCGCAATTCGGCGAGCTGGAAACCCTCGGCGAGCTGACCAAGATCGCCTGGAAGCACGACGTGCAGTGCATGATCGAAGGCCCGGGCCACGTGCCGATGCAGTTGATCAAAGAGAACATGGACAAGCAGCTGGAATGCTGCGACGAGGCGCCGTTCTACACCCTTGGCCCGTTGACCACTGACATCGCGCCGGGCTACGACCACATCACCTCCGGTATCGGTGCGGCGATGATCGGCTGGTTCGGTTGCGCCATGCTTTGCTACGTGACGCCGAAGGAGCACTTGGGTCTGCCGAACAAGGATGACGTGAAGACCGGGATCATCACCTACAAGATCGCCGCGCACGCAGCGGACTTGGCCAAGGGGCACCCGGGCGCACAGATCCGCGACAACGCCTTGAGCAAGGCGCGTTTCGAATTCCGTTGGGAAGACCAGTTCAACCTCGGCCTCGATCCGGATACCGCGCGTTCGTATCACGATGAAACCTTGCCGAAAGACTCGGCCAAGGTCGCGCATTTCTGCTCGATGTGCGGGCCGAAATTCTGCTCGATGAAGATCACTCAGGAAGTCCGCGAATACGCGGCCAACCAGCGTATCGAAGCGGTCGACGTGGACGTCGCCCAAGGCCTGGCGGAACAGGCTGAGCGGTTCAAGAAGGAAGGCAGTCAGCTTTATAAAAAAGTGTAAGCGGCAAGCTGCAAGCTGCAAGTTAGAGGCAGATGCGAAACCTGCTTTTTCTTGCAGCTTGTGGCTTGCAACTTGTAGCTATCACTCCGTGAGATCAACACCCTTGAGCATTCAACCCGGTACCTACTCCCCCGATCTCGCCGTGCCCGCCGACAGGCGTGTATTCGGCGGTCGCGATCTGTTTTCCCTGTGGTTCTCCCTCGGCATCGGCCTGATGGTGCTGCAGACCGGCGCATTGCTCGCGCCGGGTCTGGGCTTGTCCGGTTCGCTGCTGGCCATTTTCCTCGGCACGCTGGTCGGTGTTCTGCTGCTGGCGGCCGTCGGCGTGATCGGCAGCGACACCGGTCTGTCTTCGATGGCTGCACTCAAACTCAGCCTCGGCAGCAAAGGTGCGAGCTTGCCGGCGCTGCTCAATCTGCTGCAACTGATCGGTTGGGGCTCGTTCGAAATCATCGTCATGCGTGATGCGGCCAGCCTGCTCGGCACCCGCGCATTCAGCGAAGGTTCGCTGTGGTCCAATCCGGTGTTGTGGACGCTGTTCTTCGGCGCTCTGGCAACCCTGCTTGCCGTCAGCGGGCCGCTGACGTTTGTCCGGCAGATCCTGCGCAAATGGGGGATCTGGCTGCTGTTGGCTGCGTGCCTCTGGCTGACCTGGAACCTGTTCGCCAAGGCGGATCTGACGGCGCTCTGGGCGCGTGCCGGTGACGGTTCGATGCCATTCGCCGTGGGCTTCGACATCGCCATCGCCATGCCGCTGTCGTGGCTGCCGCTGATCGCCGACTACTCGCGTTTCGGCAAGCGTGCGAAGAACGTTTTCGGCGGCACCGCCGTCGGTTTCTTTATCGGCAATTTCTGGCTGATGAGCCTTGGCGTCGCCTACACCCTGGCGTTCGCGCCGAGCGGTGAAGTCAATGCGTTGCTGCTGGCACTGGCCGGTGCCGGGTTGGGTATTCCGCTGCTGCTGATTCTGCTCGACGAATCGGAAAACGCCTTCGCCGACATTCATTCGGCAGCGGTGTCCAGCGGGATTCTGTTGCGCCTGAGAGTCGAGCATCTGGCGCTCGCCATCGGCGTCATCTGCACGCTGATCGCACTGCTGGCGCCATTGGCGCAATACCAGAATTTCCTGCTGCTGATCGGCTCGGTGTTTGCGCCGTTGTTCGGCGTGGTGCTGGTGGATCACTTCATCCTGCGCAAGCGCCGGGGGCAGGTCGCATCAGCCGCGTTGCGCTGGCCGGCGTTGTTGGCGTGGCTGGGGGGTGTCAGCACCTATCACTTGCTGGCGAATCTGTATCCGGACATCGGCGCCACCCTGCCGGCGCTGGTGCTGGCAGGGCTGCTGCAATTTGTGCTCGGTCGGGCCTTCAGTTACGGCCGGGAAACAGCTCAGGCTTGAGAATGCCGTTCAGACGTGGATAAGGGATCTTCAGTTCGACGTGGCCCAGCGCGTAAGGCGCGATGGTGCTCACTTCGTACTTGAGGATCACCCCGCCGTAGGTCAACGCCACGTGCGGGGTTTTCACGAATGGCCAGCTCTTGACGAACTCGGGCTCCTGATCGAGCTTGGTGCTGATCAGCCAGCTGTTGTGCGCCACTTGCGCAGCCTTCCAGAACGCCTCTTCCTGCCCCGGCATCAGCATGTCGGACAGGTTCAACACTTTGTGCTGCTGGCGCGAATAGTTGATGAAACCGCGACCCGGTGTGCCATGGGCGCCACCGGTGTCGAGGTAGCTCGACAATTCGATGATCACCAAGCCGTCATGCTGTTCACGTACTTTCGCTTGCAGATAGCTGCTGTTGCGCGGGCCGGCGTTGGCCAGGAACTGCTCGCGATAGGCCGCCAGCGTCGGCGCAACAGGCGCGCCCGGCTCGGTTCGGGTCATTTGCAGCAGGCGTTTTTCGATGATCGGGTCCAGCGCGGGCTCTGCCGGGAAACGCAGGGTATCGATGTTCACCAGTGGGCAATCAGGGGTGGAACATCCCGGTTTCAGCTGTTCCGACGCATCACGGGTGGTTTCCAGCGGCGTGCGATAGTTGGGCTGGAACAGGCTCGCGCACGCGCCCAGGGTCAGGGCAATGGCGGCCACGGAGGCAATTTTGAAAAGCGACATGGGCGTCCTTTCGAAAGCAGGGGAAGGCAAAAAGTTACCGCTTCGACTCTCAACGAAGCAGTCAGTTCGCCACTAAGCTAATTAGAGTGGGTTTCGCCGCCACCGTCCATCCCGATGACGGTAAAGGGGCTGCATCAAACGGTACGGGCGCGTTAGGATGGCGCGAAGTCGAGGTTGCCAGTAACGATAAGCAACCTCGTAATGGATTCGCAGTAAACGAGGATGCTCATGACTGATTTTGCCAACGCCATTCCGACCGCCGTCGACATCGTGCGCCGCGAGAGCTGCTATCAGGGCTTCTACAAGCTCGACCGTGTGCACCTGCGCCATGAGCTGTTCGCCGGGGGCATGAGTCGCGAGATCAATCGTGAATTGTTCGTGCGTCACGATGCCGTGTGCGTTCTGCCGTACGATCCGCAGCGCGACGAAGTGGTGCTGATCGAGCAGTTTCGCGTCGGCGCGATGGGCAAGGCTGACAATCCGTGGCTGGTAGAACTGGTCGCTGGTCTGATCGACAAGGATGAACAACCGGAAGAAGTTGCTCACCGCGAGGCGCAGGAGGAAGCTGGGCTGGACATCAAGGCCCTGTGGCCGATGACCAAATATTTCCCGTCACCGGGCGGCAGCAACGAGTTCGTGCATCTGTATCTGGGGCGTTGCAGCACCGATGGCGTTGGCGGCCTGCATGGGCTGGAGGAAGAGGCAGAAGATATCCGCGTCACGGTCTGGGCCTTTGAAGATGCCTTGCAGGCCGTCCGTGACGGACGCATTGCCAACGCGGCGAGCATCATCGCTTTGCAGTGGCTGGCGCTCAACCGCGCCGAAGTGAGGGGGTTATGGTTGTAAACAAGCTGCGCGATCGTTATCGAGTCGACCTCGTGGGGCTACAGGCTGCCTGCGAGGCCAACTACGCGCGCCTGATGCGACTGGTGCCGGACATGCGCAACGAGCCCGAGGCGCGGCGCATCGCCGTGACTCAGGGCGAGCAGATGCTCGGCGTACTGGCCCTCGAAGTGCTGCAAACCTGCCCGTATACCACCACGTTGCAGGTGCGCCAGGAGCACAGCCTGCCGTGGTTGCCGGTGCCGCAACTGGAAGTTCAGGTCTATCACGACGCGCGTATGGCTGAAGTGATCAGCGCCGAACATGCACGACGCTTTCGCGGCATCTATCCTTACCCGAACGCCGCGATGCATCAGCCCGATGAAAAGGCTCAGCTGAATCTGTTCCTGGGGGAATGGCTGAGTCATTGTCTGGCGCTGGGGCACGAGTACGAAGTCGTACGCTAGTTGTGAACTGCGTCCGGTTCCTCGGTTTCCTCTTTCAGTAATCCCCCAGCATAATTGCGGCGCTTAACGATTCCGTGCTTTTGCCTTGGGAGAACGCCTTGCCGAGCGTATCCACATTGACCACCGCCGATCCGGCGTTGCTGGTGCAGTTGTCCGACAGCCATCTGTTCGCCGAAGCGGATGGCTCGCTGCTGGGCATGAACACCCGCCAGAGCCTGCAAAAGGTCATCGAGTTGGTCCTGGAGCAGCAGTCACGGATCGATCTGATGCTGGCCACCGGGGACATTTCCCAGGACGGCACGCTGGAGTCCTATCAGCAATTTCGTGAAATGACCGCGCAGATCGATGCGCCGGCGCGCTGGATTCCCGGCAACCACGACGAACCGATGATCATGGCTGAGGCCGCCGTGCAAAGCGCGTTGCTCGAATCGGTGGTCGATCTCGGCAACTGGCGTGTGACGATGCTGGATTCGGCGGTACCGGGTTCGGTGCCGGGGTATTTGCAGGACGATCAGTTGCAACTGCTGGCCCGCTCGTTGAGCGAAGCGCCGGAGCGTCATCATCTGGTGTGCTTTCACCATCATCCGGTGTCGATCGGTTGTGCGTGGATGGAACCGATTGGTTTGCGCAATCCAGAGGCGTTTTTCGAAGTGCTGGATCGTTTTCCGCAGGCGCGGGCGGTGCTGTGGGGGCATGTGCATCAGGAAATTGATCGCCAGCGCAATGGCGTGCGTTTGATGGCGTCACCTTCGACCTGCATTCAGTTCGAGCCGGGGAGTGAAGACTTCAAGGTCGGTGAGCAGGCACCGGGGTATCGCTGGTTGCGGTTGTTGCCGGATGGACGGCTGGAAACCGGGGTTGAGCGCGTGACTGATTTCGCCTTCACCGTCGACTATGGCTCCAACGGGTACTGAAACTCCTTTTCCCAACGGCTAATGCCAACCCCGGCTAACGCTACCTTGTAGGAGCTGCCGAAGGCTGCGATCTTTTGACCCTGTTTTTACAATCAAAAGATCGCAGCCTGCGGCAGCTCCTACAAGAGGCAACATGCTCAGCATGGGCATTATTTGTATGGCCCATCCTGCTGTGACTCCCTGTAAACTCCGCTATCTTTCGCCGACACCCAGGGAGCTCAAATGTCCGGTTCGATCCTCTATATCCACGGTTTCAACAGCGCTCCGACCTCGAAAAAGGCCTGTCAGCTGGTGGCGGTGATGGAACGGATGGGTTTGAGCGAGCAATTGCGTGTCCCGGCCCTGCATCACCATCCGCGTGAAGCCATCGGTCAGTTGGAACAGGCGATTGCCGAGCTAGGCCAGCCGTTGCTGGTGGGAAGCTCACTCGGCGGCTACTATGCGACTCACCTGGCCGAGCGCCATAGCCTGAAAGCCCTGCTGGTCAACCCGGCGGTCAGCCCGCACCGGATGTTCGACGGCTATCTGGGCACGCAGAAAAACCTGTACACCGATGAAACCTGGGAATTGACCCACGACCACGTTGCGGCCCTGGCCGAACTGGAAGTGCCGGCGCCCCAGGATGCGCAGCGTTTTCAGGTCTGGTTGCAGACCGGCGATGAAACATTGGATTATCGCCTCGCCCAGCAGTATTACCGCGCCTGTGCCTTGCGCATCCAGGCCGGCGGCGACCACAGTTTCCAGGGTTTCGCCGGGCAATTGCCGGCGTTGCTGAGTTTTGCCGGCATTGGCGCCGATTTGTATCAGGCAATCGATTTCACCGCACTGTGAAGTCTTGCCCCTATTTCATGAATGACTGACGACGAGACCCTATGGCCACTCCCAGCGCTAGCTCTTATAACGCCGACGCCATCGAAGTCCTCTCGGGCCTCGACCCGGTGCGTAAACGCCCCGGCATGTATACCGACACCAGTCGGCCGAACCACCTCGCCCAGGAAGTCATCGACAACAGCGTCGACGAAGCCTTGGCCGGCCACGCCAAATCGGTGCAGGTCATCCTGCACGCCGACCACTCGCTGGAAGTCAGCGACGATGGCCGCGGCATGCCGGTCGACATCCACCCTGAAGAAGGGGTGTCGGGTGTTGAGCTGATCCTCACCAAGCTCCACGCGGGCGGCAAGTTTTCCAACAAGAACTACCAGTTCTCCGGCGGTCTGCACGGGGTGGGTATTTCCGTGGTCAACGCCTTGTCGACCGAAGTCCGGGTGCGCGTGAAGCGTGATGGCAACGAGTACCAGATGACGTTCGCCGATGGCTACAAGGCCACCGAACTTGAAGTCGTCGGCACCGTTGGCAAGCGCAACACCGGTACCAGCGTGTATTTCGCGCCGGACCCTAAGTATTTCGATTCACCGAAATTCTCCATCAGCCGCCTCAAGCACGTGCTCAAGGCCAAGGCTGTGTTGTGCCCGGGCCTGCTGGTCAGCTTTGAAGACAAAGGCACCGGCGAGAAAATCGAGTGGCATTACGAAGACGGCCTGCGCTCCTATCTGGTCGACGCTGTCAGCGAGTTCGAACGCCTGCCGGACGAACCGTTCTGCGGCGCTTTCGCCGGTAATAAAGAAGCGGTCGATTGGGCATTGCTGTGGCTGCCGGAAGGTGGCGACGCGGTGCAGGAGAGCTACGTCAACCTGATCCCGACGGCGCAGGGCGGTACCCACGTCAACGGCCTGCGTCAGGGCCTGCTCGATGCGATGCGCGAGTTTTGCGAATTCCGCAGTCTGCTGCCGCGCGGCGTGAAGCTGGCGCCGGAAGATGTCTGGGAGCGCATTGCCTTCGTTCTGTCGATGAAGATGCAAGAGCCGCAATTCTCCGGCCAGACCAAAGAGCGTCTGTCGTCCCGTGAAGCGGCGGCGTTTGTCTCCGGTGTGGTCAAGGACGCGTTCAGCCTGTGGCTCAACGCCAACCCGGAAACCGGCCTGGCGCTGGCCGAACTGGCGATCAACAACGCCGGCCGTCGCCTGAAAGCGAGCAAGAAAGTCGAGCGCAAACGCGTCACCCAGGGGCCGGCACTGCCGGGCAAACTGGCCGACTGCGCCGGGCAGGACCCGATGCGTTCCGAACTGTTTCTGGTCGAAGGTGATTCCGCCGGCGGTTCCGCCAAGCAAGCGCGGGACAAGGAATTCCAGGCGATCCTGCCGTTGCGCGGCAAGATCCTCAACACCTGGGAAGTCGACGGCAGCGAAGTGCTCGCCAGTCAGGAAGTGCACAACATCGCCGTGGCCATTGGTGTCGATCCAGGCTCGGCCGACATCGCCCAACTGCGCTACGGCAAGATCTGCATCCTCGCCGACGCCGACTCCGACGGTCTGCACATCGCAACCTTGCTCTGCGCGTTGTTCGTACAGCATTTCCGCCCGCTGGTGGACGCCGGTCACGTCTACGTCGCGATGCCGCCGCTGTACCGCATCGACCTGGGCAAAGAGATCTACTACGCCCTCGACGAGGCTGAGCGTGACGGCATTCTCGACCGTCTGGTGGCCGAGAAGAAACGCGGCAAGCCACAGGTCACCCGATTCAAAGGTCTGGGTGAAATGAACCCGCCGCAACTGCGTGAAACCACCATGGACCCGAACACTCGGCGTCTGGTGCAGTTGACTCTGGAAGACTTCGACGCGACCTCGGAAATGATGGACATGCTACTGGCGAAAAAACGCGCCGGTGATCGCAAATCCTGGCTGGAATCCAAAGGCAACCTGGCCGAGGTTCTTGGTTGATGCGGGTTGGCTTTGCCCTGGCGTGTGCGTTACTCCTGACCTCTGTTTCGGCGCTTGCCGAGCCGGTGCCGGAGTTGCGCGTGCTGTCCGAGCATCCGGTAGACGGCATGCGCGGCGGCAACCTGTCGGGGCTGGCGCAGTGTGGCAACGAGTTGTGGACGGTGTCCGATCGCGACGATGATCAGATCTATCGCCTTGATACGCGGCAAACCACCTGGCAGGCCGAAACCGTGCACATCGACGTGCCTGAGTTACCCGAGACCGGGCTGCCCTGGGGTTTGCGTTCGCGCAACTGGGCGGCGTCCTTTGTGCGCGGCGGCGATCTGGATTTCGAAGGCATCAGTTGCGACAGCGCCGGCAATCGCTACATCGTCAGCGAGGGGCATGCGGCGGTGTTGCAACTGCCTGTGAGCGGCCCGGCGAACTGGCTGAAGATCTCGCCGATTGTGGTTCGCGAAGCGCGAGCCAAGGGCATGTTGCAGAAATTCAACGCGATATTCGAAGGTCTGGCGATCAATCCGGCGGGGGATCAGATGTGGTTGGCTGCCGAGCGCCAAAGCCGTGGCTTGCTGTTGATCAAGCGCCAGCAGACGGTGTGGGACTGCGACGGTCGCTGTGTACTGCTGAGCGAAGGCGGCAAGGAAATGCAGCCGGCGCAGTTTCCCAATGCCAAAGCGGTCGACCGGGATTTTTCCGACCTGTCATTTTTCAACGGCAAGCTGTTCACCCTCGAGCGCAACGCCTTTCAGATTTGCCGTCGCGATCCGCTGACGGCCAAGGTCGAGCGCTGCTGGTCGTATGCCGCCGAACTGTTGCAGGAAAATCGCCGTTATTCACAGGACTATGGGCTGGAAGAAGCGTTGATCGTCGATGCCGACGGTGCGTGGATTGGCGTCGACAATAATTTCGGCCCGCGTGCCGATGGCGAGAACCGCCCTATTGTCTGGCGCTTCGCAGCGCCGCAAGGTGGCTGGAGCGCCAAGCCATGAGCCAGCAACCGCCGGGCAAGCGCGCCGGTCGGGTGCTGATGATTCTGGCCTGGTGCGCAGCGCTGTTTCTGGCCACGCGGTTTTTTGGCCAGTGGGAACAACGCCAGCAGAATCCGAACGTCGTCGTGAGTTCGGAGCAGGGCGCAGGATTTATCGAAGTGAAACTGGCGAGCAATGCCCAAGGGCATTTTGTCGCCAGCGGTCAGATCAACGGCGAACCGGTGGAGTTCATGCTCGACACCGGCGCGACCGACGTCGCGATCCCGGCGGATCTGGCCAAACGTTTGAAGCTGGAAGAAGGTTTCGGTGTGACCCTGAGCACGGCCAATGGCCTGAGCCAGGGCTATCGTACAAAAATCGCTCGCCTGCAACTGGGCGACATCGTGTTGCGGGATGTCCGCGCACTGGTGGCGCCGGGGTTGCATGGTGATCAGGTGCTGCTCGGCATGAGCGCCCTGAACAAACTTGAATTTACTCAGCGCGGTGGCACCATGCTGCTGCGCCAGACAACGAACCGATGAGGCCTGCATGAGCAATCCCCTTGATCTTAGCCTGGACGGTGTTGAACGCCGCTCGCTGGCTGACTTCACCGAAAGTGCCTACCTCAACTACTCCATGTACGTGATCATGGACCGTGCCCTGCCGCATATCGGCGACGGCCTGAAACCAGTGCAGCGGCGGATCATCTACGCGATGAGCGAGTTGGGGCTGGACGCCGATTCCAAGCACAAGAAATCGGCGCGTACCGTCGGCGACGTGCTCGGCAAGTTCCACCCGCACGGTGACTCGGCGTGCTACGAAGCGATGGTGCTGATGGCCCAGCCGTTCAGCTATCGCTACACGCTGGTCGACGGTCAGGGCAACTGGGGTGCGCCGGATGATCCCAAGTCCTTCGCCGCCATGCGTTACACCGAAGCGCGTCTGTCGCGATATTCCGAAGTGCTGCTCAGCGAACTGGGCCAAGGCACCGCGGACTGGGGCCCGAACTTCGACGGCACCCTGCAGGAGCCGCTGGTGTTGCCGGCGCGCCTGCCCAACATTCTGCTCAACGGCACCACCGGTATCGCCGTGGGCATGGCCACCGACGTACCGCCGCACAACCTGCGCGAAGTCGCGACCGCGTGTGTGCGCTTGCTCGATGAGCCCAAAGCCACGGTCGAACAGCTCTGCGAACACATTCAGGGCCCGGATTATCCGACCGAAGCGGAAATCATCACACCGCGCGCCGACCTGCTGAAAATGTACGAAACCGGCAAGGGCTCGGTGCGCATGCGCGCCGTGTACCACGTCGAGGACGGCGACATCATCGTCACCGCGCTGCCGCATCAGGTCTCCGGGGCCAAAGTGCTGGAGCAGATCGCCGGGCTGATGCAGGCCAAACCGTCGAAAGCGCCGCAGATTGCTGACCTGCGTGACGAATCCGACCACGAAAACCCGTGCCGCATCGTGATCATTCCGGTCAACAGCCGCGTCGATCACGAAGCACTGATGCAGCATCTGTTCGCCAGCACCGAGCTGGAGTCGACCTACCGGGTCAACGTCAACATCATCGGTCTGGATGGCAAACCGCAGCTGAAAAACCTGCGCGCATTGCTGGTCGAATGGCTGGAATTTCGCGTGCAGACCGTGCGTCGCCGCCTGCAATTCCGCCTCGACAAGGTCGAGCGTCGTCTGCACCTGTTGGACGGTTTGTTGATTGCCTACCTCAACCTGGATGAAGTGATTCACATCATCCGTACCGAGGAGCACCCGAAAGCCAAGCTGATCGAGCGTTTCGCCCTCAGCGAAATTCAGGCCGACTACATTCTCGACACGCGTCTGCGTCAATTGGCGCGACTGGAAGAGATGAAGCTGCGTGATGAGCAGGACGAACTGCTCAAGGAACAAGCCAAGCTGCAAGCCCTGCTGGGCAGCGAAGCCAAGCTGAAGAAACTGGTGCGCACCGAGCTGATCAAGGATGCAGAGACCTATGGCGACGACCGCCGCTCGCCAATCGTCGAGCGCGCCGAAGCCAAAGCGCTGACCGAACACGATCTGCTGCCGAACGAGAAAGTCACCGTCGTGCTCTCGGAAAAAGGCTGGATCCGTTCTGCCAAGGGGCACGAGATCGACGCCACCGGTCTGTCATACAAGGCTGGCGACGGCTTCAAGACCTCGGCGGCGGGGCGTTCCAACCAGTCTGCCGTGGTGATTGACTCCACCGGCCGCAGCTATTCGGTCGCCGCGCACACGTTGCCGTCGGCTCGCGGACAGGGTGAACCGTTGACCGGTCGTCTGACACCGCCACCGGGTGCGACGTTTGAATGCGTGCTGATGCCCGAAGACGATGCGCTGTATGTCATCGCCTCCGACGCCGGGTATGGTTTCGTGGTTAAAGGTGAAGACCTGCAAGCCAAGAACAAGGCCGGTAAGGCGCTGTTGAGCCTGCCGAACAACGCCAAGGTCATCGCGCCGCGTCCGGTGGCTGATCGTGAGAACAACTGGCTGGCCTCGGTCACGACCGAGGGTCGCCTGCTGATCTTCAAAATCAGCGATCTGCCACAATTAGGTAAGGGCAAAGGCAACAAGATCATCGGTATTCCCGGTGAGCGTGTCGCCAGTCGCGAAGAATATGTCACGGACATCGCCGTCATTCCGGAAGGCTCGACCTTGGTGTTGCAGGCCGGAAAACGCACGTTGTCGCTGAAGGCTGACGATCTCGAACACTACAAAGGTGAGCGTGGGCGTCGCGGTAACAAGCTTCCGCGTGGCTTCCAGCGAGTGGATGCGCTGCTCGTCGAAAACCTCAATTAGGCGTCCTAGAGAGCTCGATCTACGATTTAACGCGTAGATCGACGCTTTGGCGCTGGAGTCGGAACGCATATTCACGGATGATATGGCCTTTCAAGCGCCGGCGTGGCCGAGCGTTCTTCATATTTATTGAGTATTTTCACTGTGGTCAGCTTTGTGGCGGCCACCTGGACGGGATGATGACTGCGCTGCGCCTTCCAATTATTTTGTTACTCGCCGGCGTTCTTGGCCTGGCGGGTTGCAGCGTTCACCAGCCGGTGTCGCTCTATCAACTGGACAGCGGAAGTCCGGTTCAGCCTGCGCAAAGCGCGGGCATGGCGGTTTTGTTGGGCCCGGTAGTCGTAGCCGATTACCTGCAACGTGAAACCCTGCTGCAACGTCAACCGGATGGCAGTCTGCAAGCAGCGACCGACGGTCGTTGGGCTGGCAGCCTTTCGTCGGATATTGATCAGTTGCTGATGCGTCAGGTTGCCGGTCATCTGGACAGTCAGCGTGTCGTGCTGGCACCGGCCACTGGCGGGTTCACCCCGGATGTGCAGGTGTTGCTGACCATCACGCGTCTGGACTCCGGTGCGAAACAACCGGCGATTCTCGATGCGCAATGGCGCTTGATCGACCGCCGCGGCAAGGTGCGCGATAACCGCATCGTTCATCTGCAAGAGTTGCATGCGGGCAGCACGGCGTCGCAGGTAAAGGCGCAAGGCATTCTGTTGCAACGTCTGGCCGAGCAACTGTCGGTAGCGCTCAAGCCATTGGCCAATCAGCCTCCTGTGGCAGAAGTACCTCGTAAAGCGGCGCAGAAACCGGCAGCGCGGGCCGACGAAGCCGAGAAGCAGCCGAAGATCCCGATGGCATCGCCGATTCGTACAGACATGGAAGTGTTTCGCTTCTAAGGCTGGATCGAGTCAAGACAGAGCCCGCCCTTGTGCGGGCTTTGTTGTGTCTGGACGAACGAATAACACACGCGAACCCTGTAGGAGCTGCCGAAGGCTGCGATCTTTTGATCTGGTCTTCAGGATCAAGATCAAAAGATCGCAGCGTGCCGCAGCTCCTACACGATCCAATTCCGCGTTCGAAGATCCTTTCAGGTGACCACAAAAAAGCCCGCAGACAATCACTCGTCTGCGGGCTTTTGCGTATCAGGGCTAAGGCTTAAGCCCGACGCTCATGCATCCGCGCCAGTTGCCGCTCCAGCATCGATGGATAAGGCTCCATCAACCGCTCGACACAGCAAGCGCCCTCAGGGCTGGCTATCGGCCGGATCCGCGCACGCTGGCGGATCAGCGCGTCATCACTGATCTTGCGCTCGACCAGCAGCAGGTTGCGGCTGTGTTGCGACAGGGCCAAGGCATCCTGCGCCGAATCAGTCAGCAGCAGATCGATCTGACTCAAACCGAACAATTCATCGCCAAGGGTCAGGCCCAGTTGCAATTGCAGCGTGATGCCGCTGTCGGCGACTTCGATTTGCAACTGATGACCCAGTGCGCGCAGCAACTCGCCGCAGCAAATCGCGTTGGTCAGGTAGTCGTCGCCGCTGTCTTCGGTGTGGAACAGCATCAGCGTGCTGCCGTCGTTCAGGGTTTCGATTTCACCCTGGTACAACGAAGCGGCTTGATCCAGACAGTCGCGGTAGCGCGCCTGCAATTCTTCCAGACGTGCCCGAGGCAAACGGCGCAGTTGCTCTTGCGAGCCCAATTGCACCGCCAGCACTGCCGTATGTTGCGGTACGTTCGGCGTTGCTTTGCGCACGGCCGGTTGCGCGACGGCAGTCAAAGACTCGTCGCGCAGGTCGGCGAACGCGTCGTCGTCATCATCGTCTTCGACAGTGCTGACCACATGGCGCGGAGCAGGCTTGTGCGCGGCCAGCGGGCGGGTTTCGTCAAAGCTCGGGTCGCGCAGGTTGCGCACTTCGAACTCCGGCTCGTCTTCTTCGTCCTCGAACTCAGGTTCCGGCTCAGGCTCGGGCGCAGGTTCCGGCGCGTAGTTGGCGTGCAGTTGCCGCGCCAGATCGCCAATTTCATCCTGACGTTCTATGCCCGGCGTGTGCTCGTCGATCCGGCGCAGCCAGACGCGCAATTGCAGCAATGGTGTGGACAGATAACGACCCATGCGCAGGCTCAAGGCCAGCGACAGCGCCAACAGAATTGCACTGAGAATGCCCATGCTCTGCAAGCTGATGGTCATTGGCTGCTGGAACTGATCCATGTCCAGGCTGATGCGCAGTTGCCCGGCCGTCACGTCCTGGAAAGTGATCTTGCTCTCGTACATGCCTTCGGCTTCGCCTAACAGGCTGTGCTTGGGGCGCTGACCGGATTCGGCGAGGATGCGGTTATCCACGCTATAGATAGCCGCGTGGGCGACCAGTTTGTTCTTGGTCAGGTTATTGAGCAGCACGTTAAGGCTGAGGATGTCGTTGGACACCAACAGCTCCGTGGCGGAGGTGGCGGTCTGCGTGGTCAGGCTTTCGCCCAGCGCATCGGCCTGCTCGTGCATGGCCTGCTTGAATTGCAAACCCATCACGCCGGCATAGATCACCAGGGCCAGAGCGACCAGGATCACGTTATGGCTGGCAATGCGCAATGCTATCGGTACACGGCGGTGGCGCAGTGCACGGAAGATCAGCAGGAAGAAGTTATCGGTTTTGACTGGCGTAGGCCGGTTCACTGAGCTCGGCTCTTTTGTCCGTGAAGTTGACGCGCAGTATAGCGACAGGCCCTAGACCGGCAAAGCGCTCGCTGTGCCCGATGGTCACTGAAAGTGGGTAGAATGCGGTTTTTTTCCAGTTGCGGGGGTGCGCGTTGCGCGAAATCGTCCTGATTAACATCACGGGAGTCGACCGTCCTGGTCTGACGGCGGCCATTACGGGTGTTCTGGCCCAAGGTGGCGTGAACATTCTCGACATCGGTCAGGCGGTGATCCACGACACCCTGTCGTTCGGCATCCTGGTTGAAATTCCCGACTCCGAGCAAGGCAAATCCGTGCTCAAGGACATCCTGTTCAAGGGCTACGAGCTCGACCAGCAGGTGCGCTTCACTCCGGTGTCCGAAGAGGATTACCAGCAATGGGTGGGCAATCAGGGCAAGAAACGCCACATCGTCACCCTGTTGACCCGCAAAGTGACGGCCGGCCAATTGCAGGCTGTCAGTTCGATCACGGCCAAATACGGCCTGAACATCGATCACATTGACCGTCTGTCGGGTCGCATGCCGCTGGACACCCCGGCCGACAAGGGAAAGGGCTGCATCGAGTTCTCCGTGCGTGGCGAAGCGGCCGATCCGCAGGCCTTGCGTGCCGAGTTTCTCAGTGTCGCGCACGAATTGAACGTCGACATCGCTTTCCAGGAAGATTCGCTGTTCCGTCGCAACCGTCGTCTGGCGGTGTTCGACATGGACTCGACACTGATCGAAGCCGAAGTCATCGACGAACTGGCCAAGGCGGCCGGTGTTGGCGAGCAGGTTTCGCAGATCACCGAGCGCGCGATGGCCGGCGAACTGGATTTCCGTGCCAGTTTCAAGGAGCGTCTGGCTTTGCTCAAAGGCCTCGACGTCAGTGTGCTCGATTCGATCGGTGCTTCGCTGCGCCTGACCGAAGGTGCCGAAACCCTGTTCGCCGAACTCAAGCGTCTGGGCTACAAGACCGCCATCCTGTCGGGCGGCTTCACCTATTTTGCCAAGCAATTGCAGGCCAAACTCGGCATTGATTACGTGTTCGCCAACGAGCTGGAAGTGGTCGACGGCAAGTGCACCGGCGTGGCGATCGAGCCGATTGTCGATGCGCAGCGCAAGGCTGATCTGCTGAGAGAGTTGGCGCATAAGGAAGGTCTGCGTCTGGAGCAGACCATTGCGGTTGGCGACGGCGCGAATGACCTGCCGATGCTGGCGATTGCCGGGTTGGGTGTGGCGTTCCGCGCCAAGCCGCTGGTGAAGCAGTCGGCGAAACAGGCGATCTCCACGCTTGGGCTGGACGGTGTCCTGTACCTGCTGGGCTTGCGCGATCGCGACGGACAGCTGTGAGTTCTCGATAACCAGAGCGGGCCCCTTCGCGAGCGGGCTCGCTCCCACATTGGATCTGTGTCGTTCACAAATTTCCTGTGGGAGCGAGCCTGCTCGCGAAGGCTGCACCGCCGATTTATCGTCGAATACCTAAAGCGACTTCCAGAGAGAATCAAAATCCTCCTCGCTCCCGCCATTTTGCGCAGGCTCCAGCGAGCGATAAGCAAACTGATTGAAGCTGTGCGTACTCGCCACCCGTCGGTCCAGCCCGGCGCAGTGTTCCTCGCCATGGGTGTTGATCAGCACTTTGCTGCCTTCCTGAAACGGCAAGCGTGGTGCCAGCAACGTTGCTGGCAGATCGATCGCGCTGATCTGCGGCAACAGCAATCCACGTAAGTATTGGCTGTGATCGTCCCGCGAGCGCACCAGTTGCAGGCCGCACGGCTCGGCATGCGGCGCCACCAGTTCGATGCCCATCTGCGTACCACTGCCGCGCACCTGACGAATCCAGCGAATCACCGCAATGCTCCAGCCAAGACTCACGCTGTCCTGAATCCCGAGCATTTCCCCGGCCTGTAATTCGGCGGGCGCTTCTTGCGGCCAGCCCAGGCAATACCCGCCGGGGCTATGATTGATCACCGGCAACGCATAAGTCGGGTAGTGCGTCGTGCTGTCGGTACTATTTTCGTCCTCGAGCAGACGGTCGTACTGGATTTCTTCGTAGGGTAAAAACTCGTCAGCCTTGCTCTGCGGCGCGGCGTCGAACGCCTGGCTCCAACTGTCCTTTTCACCCTTGGCGACGACGCTGCTGAAGTTTGCTGCACGGGTGCCAGGATGTTTCAGCAGATCGCTGAACGTACGCTCGCCACTCAGGAAGAAGTGCAGGGCACTCATACCGACGCAGACGGTCAGGCTGCCCTGACCCACGGTGCGCTGAAAACTGCGCTCGGCCGCCTGACCCCAGGTCGCGTGCAAATGTTGCAGGGTGTCGAAACTGAGCCCCGCCGGGACGGGCAACGGCGTCGAGGTGTCCTGGCGCAGCAGTTGCGCTTCGATGGCATTCACCAATAGCTGAGGATCAAAGCCGAGCAGTCCGGCCTTTTGCTCGCTGCGGAACATATTGCGATAGCGCGGCCCGGCGTCGATTTCTGCGCTGACCGCAAACAAACCATCGTCGGGGCTGCCGGGGTGGAGCTTGAGCAGCGCACTCCACGACTCCAGGACTTCCGCGAGCCGTGCGATCTGGTTCTGGCGCAGTTGATTGCAGCGGGCACTGCCCAATAACAAAGTGGCGATGTAAGTCTGTTCGACGCTCAGTTCGGTTGTCAGGCTGGCGAGATCATCGTGTACGCGACGTTGTTGCAGCTGCAACGCGCACGCGGTGCGATACAGCTGATGCAGTTCGAACCACAGATGCTCCGGCGGCGAACTGTATAACTGCGTCGCGCGCACCAGTTGTCCTTTGAGCGCATGGGTCGCCCGTTGCAGGGCGAGGCTGAGCAATGCCGCACGGTCCTTGCTGTATTTCGGCGTGATGCGCAGGACGATCTGCTTGTAGCCCATGGCCAGATGACTTTGCAGTGCCTGACACAGGTTGCTGACCT
The DNA here is from genome assembly GCF_016613125.1 of Pseudomonas sp. MF6776. Lineage (NCBI taxonomy): Bacteria > Pseudomonadati > Pseudomonadota > Gammaproteobacteria > Pseudomonadales > Pseudomonadaceae > Pseudomonas > Pseudomonas sp. MF6776. The sequence continues at coordinate 156,034 of NZ_JAENSQ010000011.1, read as the reverse complement.
TGCGTGAACGCTCGTCGAGCATGATCGCCTGATGCAGAAAGTGCCGCTCCAGATGCTGGCAGACGAAATACACCTCGGGCCGCAGCAGCTCGAGCAGTTGCAGGCGATTGTCGCTGGGGGTCAGCAATTGGTTGAGTTCGCCGAGGCCTTGGTACAACTGACGGGCCGTTTCGCCGATGTTGGCCTTGGGCAGGCCGGCGATCCAGCGCTTGAGATCGCGCGTAGTGGCTTCGCAAAACGACAGGCGCGTTTGCGTCGGGGTAGTGGCGCGTAGCTGGGGGGAAATGGTCTGGCTCATGCCAAAAACCATAGCAGCAAAAATTGGGGTCTGTCGCTACGGCGAACACTGTAGGAGCTGCCGAAGGCTGCGATCTTTTGATCTTGCTTGTAAAAACAAAATCAAAAGATCGTCCGAACGCGGCCCGAGCCTTCGGCAGCTCCTACAGGGGGCGGTGTTTTGAGAATCAGGCTTTCGGCAGTGCCAGACCCTGGCCCATCTGTACTGGCGAACCGGCAACCAGTGTTTCAGCCCACTTCACTTGATCAGGGCCGAACAGCACGATCGCGGTAGAACCAAGCTTGAAGCGACCCAGTTCCGCGCCTTTTTCCAGATGAATCGGCGCACGGGCGGCTTCGTCGTAGCGGAAGGTTTTCAGCTCGCGCTTCGGCGGCGTGACCAGACCGGCCCAGACGGTTTCGATCGAAGCAACGATCATCGCGCCGACCAGCACGACAGCCATCGGCCCGCGCTCGGTGTCGAAAATGCACGCCACACGCTCGTTGCGGGCGAACAGCTCCGGGACGTTTTCGGCGGTGGTCTGGTTGACCGAGAAGATCCGGCCCGGGATATAAACCATTTCACGCAGGGTGCCGGCCAGCGGCATGTGCACGCGGTGGTAGTCCTTCGGCGACAGGTAGATGGTGGCGAAGTCGCCGCCCATGAACGGCGCGGCATTGGCCGCGTCACCGCCGAGCAGTTCCAGCACGCTGAAGCTGTGGCCCTTGGCCTGGAACACGCGACCGTGTTCGATCGGGCCGAGTTGGCTGACCGCACCGTCGGCCGGGCTGAGGACCGCGCCCGGGGTTTCGTCCAGCGGCCGTGCGCCGTCTTTCAGGGCGCGGGTGAAAAAGGCGTTGAAGTGCTCGTAAGCGGTCACGTCTTCAACCAGCGCCTGCGACATATCAACTTGATAGCGCTTGGCGAACCAGGTGGTGAAAGCATTTTTGAACCAGCGCACGCGGCACTCGGCAATGCAGCCGGCCAGGCGCGACAGCAGGTGATGAGGCAGCAGGTATTGGCTGAGGATAAACAGACGCTCTTTCATTAGTTGTCCTTAAAAACCTTAAATCTCGACTGGCGTGTCAGGGTGGTTGCCCCATTCGCCCCAGGAACCGGCGTAGCCTTTGACCCGCGGATAACCGAGGGACTTGGCCACCAGATAGGTGAAGCCCGACCGGTGATGGGTCTGGCAGTGGGTAATGATTTCTTTGTCCTTGGTGATTCCCAGGTCTTCGAGGATCTGCGGCATGTCAGTGCGAATGCGCAACTGACGCGCCTTGTCCATGCCGGCAGTCCACTCGAAATTGACCGCGCCGGGAATATGACCTGCCTTGGCAGCCAGGACTTTCTCGCCGGAATACTCCAGCGGCCCGCGTGCATCCCAGATCGCCAGATCGGCAGCGCCGAGGCGGCTTTGCAGGTATTCGCGAGTGGCGGTCGGCTCGTCATGCAGGGTCAGTGCGACCGGGCCACCGACAGCGGGTGGCACCTGGATCGACATCGGCGAACCTTCCGCCAGCCAGGCCGGCAGACCGCCATCAATATAGTGGTACTTGTCGTGTCCGATCACGTCGAGCAGCCAGATGAAGCGCCCGGCCCAGCCGCCGCCCTCGTCGTCATAGACCACGTAGACCGCATCCTTGCGGTGGCCCAGCTCACCGAACAGCGCTTCCAGATCGGCTTTCCCCGGCAGCAGTCCCGGCGCCGGCGGGTGGCCGAGCTGGGTGCGTTTCGGATCGACAAAGCGTGCGCCGGGCAGATGACCTTCGGCATAGCGGGCGGGACTGGTCAGGTCCACCAGGATGAGTTCGCTGGCATCGAGGCGAGGGAGCAGGTCGCTCGGTTCGATAACGAGCGGCAAGCCAGAGAAGTCAGACATGTGAGGTCTCCAGAGCACAAAGGGGGGGATTGTAGCGCAGCCTCATCGGCCACGGCTGCTAAAGCTGTGCAGGGCTTTTTCGATGCACTGCGCGGTTTTGCCAAAGGCTTGCACGGTGATGTCGGCGAACGGCCCGCCGCCCTGATCGGCAACGACGAACATGATCACCCGGCCGTTGTTGACCAGTGAACGCAGGAACAGATGCTCGCCACGAAACAGCGTGCGCAGGCCCGGCGGCAACAGCGCGGAGAATTGCGCGTTGTTCTCTGGATTGATCCGCACCTGTGCCTGCTGCGCGAGCAACCGTTGCAGGACTTTGCTCTGGCTGACGACAAAATTCAGCGCGCCAGCTTCTTTCGGCAGGCCAACGGTTTGATGTACGCGCAGATTGGACTGCGTGCGATCAGCCATCAGGATCATCACCCGCCGCATACCGCTGGCCACCAGCGCATCGCGAGCGGCGACGGTCAGGCTCATAGCATTGGTGAAACGACTCGGCTCGGCCAACAGTTCGGCGCATTGCCGACGCCACTGAGTCAAATCATCGGAACTGGGCGCCGCAGCAGGCAGCATGCCAGCGGGCAAGCGACGCGTGCCCCACGGCCACAGCAACGAAACCGCTGGGTGCCACAGGTCAGGCATCGCATGCTGGCGCGCACTGTTGGCGGCTTGCTGGTGCAGTTGTTGTTGCACCTCGTCCATCGAAATCTGCAGATAAAGACTGGTCAGGTACTGCCAGCGCTCACTGTGCGGGCTGTCCCACGCCTGCTGCGCCGACAGCGCCAGGCCGTTGGCCAGCAACACGGTATTGGCTGGCTGATTGAGCCAGCGGCGCAGAGTCGGATCATCGTCCAGACGGTTTTGCTGGCGCAGCGGATGTTCGCTGTCGCGGGCGATGCGCAGCACTTTGACCAGTTCGCGTTGCTCGCTGAGCAACAATCTATAGCCCTGTTGCACCCAGATCGGCAGATGCCAGACAGCGACCAATGCTTCAGCGATTTTCAGCAGACGCACGCCAAACAATTGCTTCTCGACAGTGCGCGCCGATTCGCCCTTGTGGATAACGCGCAGCTCCCACTCTTCAAGCAATTGTGGATAAGTCAGCGCCAGCGGCCACAGCGGTGAGAGGAACAGGAGACTGCCCCAATGAATGTCCTGCCACAGCCGCGCCAGGCGACTGGCAAAAAAACCGTTGGCCTGTTGCGTGGCGTGCTGGCTGATCATTTGCAGTTGGCGCAGGGCCTTGGGGATCTGCATCTGCGCAACGGCGGGCAGGCGCGAGAGCAATTCTTCGGTGCGGGCGAGGCCGAGGCGATTGATCGCCACTTCCAGATTTTCTGCCGGCGTGGCCATGTTGCCGTGGGTGTGACGATTGGCCTCACGGATGATGCTCAAGGCCAGCGCCGGGCTGTCCTGCATCAGGTCGGCAATGTCACGAAGCGAGCTGCGATTGTCGCGGATCGCGCGGCAGACCTTGTCGTGCGCCTCTTGCGGTACGGGCAGGGGGACGCTGTCGAGCAGCTTGACCCAGCCGTCGAGGGTGGTCGGTTTTGCGTGTGGGACGTTCGTTTCATTAGCCATGTCTGGACAAGATCTTCACTGACTGTAGACGCGCCCGGCATGGGCTAAATTGGCTTTTCGCCTGAACTGGCTATAGTCTGGCGCAGTTTTGCCGATAAGTAGAAGAAGAGATTTTTTAACTTCCGAATATGACCTTGAACCCGACTTAAATAAGTACTTTCTACCTATGGCTAAAATTATCGGCATCATCGTCGTAATCGCGAGCGTTCTCGGCGGCTACGTGCTCTCTCACGGTAAGATTGCCGCCCTGGTGCAACCCTTCGAGGTGCTGATTATCGGCGGTGCTGCACTCGGCGCTTTCCTCCAGGCCAACCCAAGCTACATGACGATGCACGTGCTCAAAAAATCCCTGAGCATGTTCAGTTCGCGTTTCAGTCACACCTTTTATCTTGAGGTGCTTGGGCTGATCTACGAGATCCTCAACAAGAGTCGCCGCGAGGGCATGATGGCCATCGAGGGCGACATCGAAGATGCCGCCGCGAGCCCGATTTTCGCCAAGTACCCGGCAGTGCTCAAGGATGAGCGCATGACTGCGTTCGTCTGCGACTACCTGCGCATCATGTCGTCCGGCAACATGGCTCCGCATGAGCTCGAAGGCCTGTTCGACATGGAACTCTACAGTCTCAAGGAAGACCTCGATCATCCGGCCCACGCGGTCAACGGCATTGCCGACGGCATGCCCGGCTTCGGTATCGTCGCGGCGGTATTGGGTATTGTGGTGACCATGGCCTCGCTGGGCGAAGGTGATCAGGCATCCATCGGCCTGCACGTGGGTGCGGCACTGGTCGGTACCTTCTTCGGTATTCTCGCCGCCTACGGTTTCTTTGGTCCGTTGGCGCATTCCCTGGCCCATGATGCCAAGGAAGAACTGAACGTTTACGAAGCCATCAAGGCCTCGCTGGTGGCTTCTGCGTCCGGCATGCCGCCATCGCTGGCGGTCGAGTTCGGTCGCAAGGTTCTGTACCCGGCCCACCGTCCAAGCTTTGCCGAGCTGGAACAAGCGGTTCGCGGTCGCTAAGTCATGGAAAATAATCAGCCGATTATCATCAAGCGCGTCAAGCGCATAGCCGGCGGGCATCACGGCGGGGCGTGGAAAATCGCCTTCGCCGACTTCGCGACGGCGATGATGGCGTTCTTCCTGGTGTTGTGGCTGCTGTCTACCGCAACGCCGGAGCAGAAGATTGCTATCGCCGGTTACTTCAAGGACCCGGTCGGCTTCTCCGAAAGCGGCACGCCGTACATCATCGATCTGGGCGGTACGCCGACGCTGGCGCCGGAAAACACCCTCAACCCCGAGGTGAAGTCCCAGCCGCAACCGGACAAGGTCACCGTCGACACCGAACAAGTCGAAGGCATGGCCGAAATGGTCGAGAAAGAACGCCTGGAACTGTTGCTGCAAGAACTGCAGAACAAGGTCGACGAGAACCCGCAACTGCAGAAATTCAAGGATCAGATCCTCTTCGAGATCACGCCGAACGGCTTGCGCATCCAGATCATGGACGCCGAGAACCGGCCGATGTTCGACTCGGGTTCCGCGCGCCTGAAACCTTATTTCGAAGACATCCTGCTGGCCATGGCCGACACCATCAAAGCGGTGCCGAACAAGATCAGCATCAGCGGCCATACCGACGCCAAGCCTTATATCGGCAGCGGCGACTACGGCAACTGGGAGCTTTCAGCCAACCGAGCCAACGCTGCACGGCGTGCGCTGATTGCGGGCAGTTATCCAGACACGCAAGTGGCGCGGGTGGTCGGTTACGCCTCGTCGGCGTTGTTCGACAAGGAAAAACCGTTCAACCCGATCAACCGTCGCATCGACATCGTGGTGCTGACCAAAAAGGCTCAGGCGGCCATCGAAGGTGCGCAAGGCCCCGACGCTGCGAAGCCGGCCGAACAAGGTCAGAACGATGCCGCGCCGGCAACCCCGGTCGACCCGAACGCCTTGCCAGCGGATCAGCAGCCGGTGCCCGCGCACGAGCTGCGCGAACGGCTGAACCTGTTCGACGACGCCGCGCCCAAACCGGCTGAGCCGGGGAGTGCGGCGCCGACAACGCCACCGGCCACTGCGCCGGCCCCCGCGCCGAAGTGATCGACAAAAAGCCACGTTAACCGTGGCTTTTTTGTTTCTGCCTGCGTCGCAATGAGCAGTCGCAGTTTTCGCAATCACGGAAGATCAGTTATGGAAAGACTCAAAGCCTATTTTCAGCGGCACGGCAGCGCACCCTTCAAGTTCGGTGAGGGGAGGGTCAGTGGCTATATTTCGGCCACCCTCGGGCTATTGAGCTTGCTGGCGGTGTTCTGCTTCCTGTTTCCCGAATGGCTGACCACAGCCGAATTGCGCAAGGTCTACGATGAGCAATTCGCGCGCACCACGCTGTTGCTCGGGCTGGTGGTGTCGTTCAGCCTCGGCACCCTGAATATCCTGCTCAACAAACGTAAACGATTGGGGATTACCGGGCTGGTTGCGTCGGGGCTGGCGGTGTTTCTCGGTGGTACCAATGTGCAGGTCAGCGAGATCGGACAGACGCCGTATTCACTCGGTCTGGACTGGTTTGTCCTGGCGTTGCTGGTGTCGGCCATCGTGTTCATTCCGCTGGAAAAACTCTATTCCAAAGACCCTGAGCAAAACATCCTGCGTCCGCACTGGCGCACCGATCTGACCTACTTTTTTGTCAGCCACATGCTGGTGCAGTTCATCCTGATTTTTATCACCGCCTCGTCGAGTTACATCGCCGGATGGGCGATGTCGCCGAGCTTGCAGACCGGCGTGCAAAGCCTGCCGCTGGTGGTGCAGTTCCTGCTCGCCGTACTGGTCGCGGATCTTGGTCAATACTGGTTGCATCGGCTCTACCATGTGGTGCCATGGCTGTGGCGCATCCATGCGGTGCATCACTCCAGCACCCACATGGACTGGCTCGCAGGCTCGCGCGTGCACTTCATCGAAATCCTGCTGACCCGCACCGGCGTCCTGGTGCCGCTGATGCTGCTGGGCTTCGCGCCGCAAGCGTTGAACGCTTACGTGATTCTGGTCGGCGTTCAAGCGGTGCTGGCCCACGCCAATGTGCGGATCAACGGCGGCTGGCTGAATTACCTGATCGTCCTGCCGCGCTACCACCACTGGCACCACGCCCGGCACAAAGACTACATCTACAAAAACTACGCGATTCACACGCCTCTGGTGGACATGCTGTTCGGCACCTTCAAGCTACCGCCGAAAGAATGGCCAGTGCGTTATGGCGTGTTCGGCAAGGAATTGCCGGGCGGGATCGTGCGTCAGCATCTCTATGCGTTCAAGAAGCCTGAGCCGAAGTAGGGCGGGCGGATGCGAAAAAGCCGCGATGATCGCGGCTTTTTTGCGTCTGTTGTCTCGTCCTGAAAGTTGTTGTGTTCTTTCGATCTTCACGCTGCACGAAACCTGAGTTCGACTCGGTCCTTCACGTCGGTGTAACTCGAACATCCACCTCTGTCAGTCCCCTCTCCCTCTGGGAGAGGGCCATGGTGAGGGCTTTCGAAGGCGATGAGCTTTCAGAACCCGCGCCGAATCCGGTTCTTCAATTGTTCGTGGAACATGTCGGCATCGCGTTTGTAGCTGCCCTTCACGGATTCACTTATCGACTCCAGTGACATCGACCGCTTGTTCGACACCTCCTCACGATACGCATCAATAAAGAAATCCAGATCACTTTCCGTGCTCAGCTTCGGCCATTTGTCCAGATACAGCGGCAACTCCGCCGGCCCGGTCCTGAAGGAACAGATCCGCCGGTTGCTGATGGTCGCTTCGCCGATTTCAAACGGCACCCACCACGACAGCGCGGTTTTTTCCGAAACCACCGCGAGCAAGTGCGTGCATTCGGTGATGTTGCGCGTAATGACCCCGGTGATGTCATCGGTGGTCTGCGATTCCAGGTCCAGCACGTCAAGGTAGGTCTTGATGTTGGCCCCGATCAGGCGGTTGTTGATGGCCATCGCGTAGGCGCGATCCATGTGGCGGTAGCTGATGAAGACTGGCATCAGAAATGTCCTTTGAGGGCGAGTTCGCGGTAATAGGCGCCGAGGGCGGTGAGGCGGCAGCCGGTCGAGTGGATGGCCGCGTAATACATATGCTCGGCGTCCATCGGTTCGATCAGGCTGTGGCGGTTGCACTTTTGCAGTTGGGCGAAGACTTCGCCGTGGTCCGGATTGAAAGTGGCTTCGGTGGGTTCGTAGCTGGGATCGAGCGGGAAAACCGACTCGGCTTCGGTAAACCATTCGGGGAGTTTGCGCAGGATTTCCTTGGGGATCAGCGGCGAGACTTCACGCAGGGAAATGAATTGCGACACGTTGGTCTTGAACACCGGGCGCTGTTCCCAGGCGTCGAGCGCATTGTCGACGAAGGAATAGAGGCTGCCGGGAGTGATCTTGCCGAGGATGTTGGCTGCGCCGCCATGTAACGCCTGCAACAGCAGCCCGGTGAACACACCGTGTTGCGCGCCTTCCATGGCCGACTCTTCCTTTTTGCACGCGGTCAGGATGGTCATGCCTTCGCCGACCACGCTGCTTTCACTGCGCAACGCGCGCGCCTCGCCGGCCGCGCCGCTTTGGCAGCAGTCGAGGATGATCACCTTGTTCTTGATCCTGGTGGCTTTGGTTGCCCAGTTGAGGATGTCACTGATGCGGATGCCGTCCTTGGCGTTTCGGTAGTTCTGCGGCAACAGCATGCCTTCATCATTGTCATTGTCGAAGCCGCCATGCCCGGCGAAGTACAGCAGCGCGACGTTGCAGTCGCCGGAAAACAGTTCGCGAATCTGGTCTTCGAGTTTCTCCCTGCTCAAGTGATCCTCGGCGGATGTCAGCACCACGTTCTTGAAGTTGGGGTCGCCATTGGCGTCGGTTTTCAGTACGGACGCCATGGCCATGGCGTCATTGCTGCACCCGCTCAAGCGCGGAATATGTTTGTAGTCGTTGATCCCGATAAACAGTCCCTTGCGCATGATTACACCGCCGTATGCAGACGAATCGCGCTGACAATGCTGTTGGTGTTCCACGCGCATTCGGCCTGTGCAGCGTTACGCACCACGGTGGAAATTCGCTCGGCGCCAAAAGGTTTGATCGCGATGATCACCTTGCCCATCCGCTTGGCGATCTCGATCTTCTTGTTGATCCACTTGCTGTAGGTCGAATACATCCCGGCCATGATCAGCACTGCCGAGCAGGGCCGGATCTTGTCTTCGATGGCCAGTTCAAGTTGCTTGTCGGTTTGCGCGCCCAAGATCGGGTTGTGCGGCGGTACGGAAAAATTCTTGAACGTGAAATCCGCCTGAGCGCCGAGCAGGCGTACCAGATTGTCGTGGGCATGGGAGTAGTTCCACGAATGACTGATGAACAAATGGTAGGTTTGCATGGGGTTCCTCGGAGGTCGCGAAAGTGCGGACGAGGAACTGAATGTAGGCATCTGGGAGATGCCTACAAGATGTGCAAGGCAAAAGAGAAATGTCCTGCAAACAGGCGTGTGCAGGCCTTACAGAAAATTCTGATGTTTAAAAAACAGGGGATTTGTAAGGGCGGATCCGACAACCGGCAGCACCCGAGACAGGCGCTGCCGACTTGGCTGTTTAATAGCCGCTTTCAGGCAGACTGGCGATGATCGAGCGATAGCTGTTCATCCGTTGCTGCTGCACGCGGCCATCTTCCAATGCCTTGAGCAGTGCGCAACCCGGTTCGCGATCGTGCTTGCAGTCGCGGAAGCGGCAGGTGCCGAGCAGGTCGTTGAACTCGATGAAACCGGCTTCAACGTCGGCGCGGCTGACGTGGCCGAGGCCGAATTCGCGGATGCCCGGGGAGTCGATCAGTTCACCACCGCCGGGGAAGTGGAACAGACGCGCGGTGGTCGTCGTGTGCGTGCCCTGGCCGGAGAGCTCGGACAGCGGCCCGACGCGGGTTTCAACCTCCGGCAGCAGGCTGTTGACCAGCGACGACTTGCCGACGCCGGACTGGCCGACGAAGACGCTGATGCGCCCATCGAGCTGCTGTTGCAGTTGTTCCATGCCGTTGCCGTGGTGCGCGGAAACTTCCAGCACCGGATAGCCGAGCGTGCGGTAAACCGCCAACAGCGCGTTCAGCGCCGGGGCGTTCTGCTCGTCGATCAGGTCGAATTTGTTCAGCAGCAACAGCGGACGGATGCCGGCGTGTTCGGCCGCGACCAGATAGCGGTCGATCAGGTTGGCATGTGGCTCGGGCAGCGGGGCGAAAACGATGACGATCATGTCAACGTTGGCGGCGACCGGTTTGAGCTGGCCACGGCTGTCCGGGCGGCACAACTCGGTGGTGCGCGGCAATTGCGCGACGATCACACCGATGCCTTGGTTGCCGGCACGCCAGACGACGGTGTCGCCGGTCACCAGCGCCGGCAGGTTGGCGCGTAGGTGGCAACGGAACACCTGGCCGGCGAGTTCGCCGTCCTTGGCCTCGACTTCGACCTGCACACCGAAGTGCGCGATCACCAGGCCGGTCTGTTCTGGGCCCAGGTCGCCACCTTCAAGTGCCTCGACAGCCGAGGACTCGCGTTTGGCGGCGCGTGCGGCGCGCTCGCCCTGAATTTTTTCGATGCGCCAGTTTTGACGTCGATTGAGTTGGCGTTTGGCCATGGGTGTTCCGTCTGAAGAATGCAGCGATTAGGTAAAACGGCCGCGAGTTTAGCACGCCCGGCCACCGGCCTAAGCTAAACTGCGCAGCATTGCCTAGGAGCCCGAATATGCAGAACCCGCAGAACTTGATCTGGATCGACCTGGAAATGACCGGTCTGGATCCGGAAAACGACGTCATCATCGAAATGGCCACTATCGTCACTGACAGCGACCTCAACACCCTGGCCGAAGGCCCGGTCATCGCCATCCACCATAGCGACGAAGTCCTCTCGCGCATGGACGAGTGGAACACCCGCACCCACGGCAACTCCGGCCTGACCCAGCGCGTACGCGAAAGCCGCGTCAGCATGGCGGAAGCCGAAGCCGAAACCATCGCCTTCCTCGAAAAGTGGGTGCCGAAGGGCAAGTCTCCGATTTGCGGCAACAGCATCTGCCAGGATCGTCGCTTCCTTTATACCCATATGAAGGCGCTGGAAAGTTACTTCCACTATCGCAACCTCGACGTCTCGACGCTCAAGGAACTGGCGGCCCGCTGGGCGCCGGACGTACGCGACAGCTTCAAGAAGGGCGGCACGCACCTGGCGCTCGACGACATCCGCGAGTCGATCGCCGAGCTGCAGCACTACCGCGAGCATTTCATCAAGTTCTGACATCGGTGGACTGCGCTGCTGCCCTCTTTTGGTGCCATGGCGAAGTGAGTAGACTGCGCGCCTTCCTGCAAGGATCGCCACCATGTTGCTAATGCTCTACCTCGTCGCCATCACCGCTGAAGCCATGACCGGCGCACTGTCTGCCGGTCGTCGTGGCATGGACTGGTTTGGTGTGGTGCTGATCGCCTGTGTCACGGCGTTGGGCGGTGGTTCGGTGCGTGATGTGCTGCTCGGGCATTACCCGCTGACATGGGTCAAACATCCGGAATATCTGGTGCTGACCTCGCTCGCCGCGATGTTCACGGTGTTCACCGCACGCTGGATGCGCCACCTGCGCTCGCTGTTTCTGGTGCTCGATGCTGTCGGTCTGGTGGCCTTCACCCTGATCGGCTGCATGACCGCGCTGGAAATGGGCCACGGCATGTTGGTGGCTTCGGTCAGCGGCGTGATCACCGGTGTATTCGGCGGCATCCTGCGCGATATCTTCTGTAACGACATCCCGCTGATCTTCCGGCGCGAACTTTACGCCAGCGTCTCTTTTGCGGCGGCATGGTGTTACATGTTCTGCCTGTTTCTGAATCTTCCGAGCGAACAGGCGATCCTGATAACTTTATTCGGCGGATTCCTGTTACGTCTGTTGGCAATTCGTTTTCATTGGGAAATGCCAAAGTTTGTCTATAACGACGAGCATTGATAGTCCTCGCAGTCAGTAACTTGCGCTGAGTCGATGGTCAGCGTTTTGTGCGCGTGTATATAGGCTTCTTACATTTTTCGCTTTGCTGTTGTTTTGATGGTCGTGTTATTTCTTTGGTAGATAGCTTGCTCAAGGTCTATCTGCCAATTAAATACAATGTCAAAGGATTTGCATTATGAGTGAAAACATGGAAGTAACACAAAGCCAGCAAAGTCATTTGGGAGTCGCTGACTCTATCATCAGTTTCAAAGTCAAATTTGATGCCGGCGAGGTTACTCGAAGCAAGTCGCTGTTCGGTAATGGTCGTATGCAAGTTAAAGTGCAAGTGCTTGTTGCCGCCGCTGATATCAACGGTAATACGGTGCATGTACCGGCTGACGTAATGAATAGCATCGAACTTATTCATTATGGTACGGGCAGGACGTTACGGGATGGCTGGTCCGCCAGTATCGAGCAAGGGCCCTATACCCTTGAGGCGCAACCTTCGGCCGTGACCACCTCGATTCCAGACGAAGAGACCGACGAGGACATACTCCATCCGCAGGTCCGTACTTTCTGGGTCTCCTGCTCCGTTGCCGGCACGACCCAGATTGCCGCACGCCTGACCCTGGCCGGGCAGACGATTCGTACCAACGGGACGACGCTGGCCAGTGTCCACGACAGCAGCGTAACCCTGGAAGCACAACAACCATTGGCCTACGCCATTGACCAGTTCCGCTGGCAGGCGACCCGTCGCGGCAATGAAGAGCCGGGCAATCGAATCTGGAACTATTACCTCGGCTTGTATCCACAAGGACAGCAGATCAAGCTTGTCGACTGGATTGCCGATGTCCCCGCCGATACCGATCCTATGTTCGCCATGGCCAACAAGCTCAATGAGTACGTGACTAATTTTCTGACAGGTGTTCTGGCTCGTCCAAAGGAGCGCAGCTTGAACATCGGATTGCCATTCAACGGTGACCCTATTGCGTTCACGTTTTCCGCTGATGCAATTACGCGAGATAAGAAGTTTTATTCCGTGAGGGTCAATGATCGCGATGGAGAACTCACGGTGGTGCAGGCACTGTCTGAGTATTCGAGTTTGGATCGCGCCTACAAAAAAGGCGATGTATTCCACTTTCGCGCCATCGATCAACACGGTACGGAACATAAACTGGCGATTCGCACGGACTTTGTCGCGCGCACTTTTGGTCTGGAGCGCGGGTAAGGTTGGCCGTTCAAAATTTGTATCCATGACATTGTGGTAAAGATATATACCGCTTCTTATTGAGCAGGCCGGTAAGCTGGTCGGGTCAATCGTCAAAGTTCGCAATACTGCGTGATTGTCTATATGTCATGCGCGGGCTCCGCATTCGTGCGGAGTCTGCGCAACCACACATCTCAAGGATGAGAATTCATGGCTGGCAAACCACCAAAAATCAAACCTGCGCCAAACAAAATCCCCGATATCAACACTGACGGCTTTCATCGGCCGGTAGGGGGTAATCTCCCGTCGTCTTCGGTGCTTCGTCAACCGGATCCGCTGCAGCCTTCCTCCCGACCGCACACGGCAGAATCGGTGGAAGTCATCAGCGTTATCCCGAACCTGATGCCGCCCGCCATCCCGATCAGTCACCCTGGTGGGGTTGTCGCGATCAGCACCTTGTCGAACTACTGGATACCCGTTTCGAGAAACATGGGAGAGGCCAATGAGCAAGGCATTCGGGTGCTCAAGCAACGCCAATATGTCGCTGTAGATGAAGAGCATTATGTGCAAGTGGTCAAGGACGCCGACAGTGGTCTGTTCCGCGCCACCGTCACCCGAGAGCGCGAGCCGTCCGGCCCGCTACTCAAACCGGATAGCGAGGGCAAACTCTGGTATCCGGTCGAGAGCAGCAACTCCGCGCATGAGCACATAGCGGACCTGTTTCACCGTATGGGGTATGCCATCGACGAATTCTCCGACATCACGCTTGCACGCATCCTCGCAGTGAGTGGCGTTGATGGAACGCTGGCGCGCCATACCGACGCTGACGTTCATCCCCCCGCACTGCTCCAGGACACCCTCAGGCGATTCAGCCTCGATCAGAAAATGGCGCGCTGGCCAAAAGAGGATCGCGCCGCAGTCTTTAAGGCGCATGAGCGGGCATTCGAAGTCGACTGTGATGAAAATACCTTGCAGATGCGACGAATTTTTCCTGATTTGCCTAAAACTGTGGCCGAGGCGATATGGCGTAATACAACTGCCGCCGAGCGTCTGCATATGCACAATCAGTCGGGCCTACCACCGCGAGTGGCGACAGAGACGTTGGTGGCCCTGCGAGAGGCTCGCCTGGCCAGGGCTGGCGAAGGGCTTTACTTGAATGCGGTGTCCAATTTGGACAGTGACCGCTTGGCGCTTTATATGATTGGCAATCTCGCAGATTGGCCGCAACAGATTCGAATCGAGATGCGTCAGGGCGTGCTGGACGGGGAGGTCTTGAGCGCGATCGGTGATGGCCGGTCGCCGGTTCGTCACGTGCTGATTCGACAGGACGCAGGGTATTTGGTGCAACGCGCCGATGGTCAATCAACCCAGGCGTTGCATGATCTGTATTCGGCAGTCTGCTTGTTGCTGCTGCCCGCGCAGCGCAAGGCGCTGGGCATGCCTGAAGCCGCTGGCCCGACATTGCAGCGATGGGTCCGTGCCCAGCCGTTACCTCCGCGGCAGACCGTGAGCGAAGTGCTGGGACTGGAACCGTTGCCATTGGCCATCGAAGCTGTAACTGCGCAATACCGGCAGGCGGGGTATCTGCGGGGCGGAGCCGATGAAAATCCCGAGCCGGGCAGGTTTGTTGAAAAACGCGTTCGTGATCTGTATCCGGAGCTCTCTGACGAGGATGTAGCGCGATTTATCAATGAGCATCTGCACAGCGATCCGTCCGGGGTTTTGATTCGTTTGGAAAAAGAGTTCGCAACGTTGCGGCAGGAGTTAAGCGCCTGGAGCGCGATCGTCCCTCCACATCACACTGAGGGGGAGGTATGGAGCCCTGCAGCACTTGCCCATCAACTACAGTTGCGACAGGGCTTCAGTAAAAATCTGCAAGCTCTCTGGCAGAAAAAATTGATAACACCCCATGACGCTCAAGGCGAAAGTTTTTCTTCGTTCATCGACTTCGCCGGTGAGTTGCCGCACACATCCGCAAGATTCGAGCATGTGACAGAGTTGGTGCTGGAGGCACGCAACCCGAGCGTCAAGCTCGGCAAATTGCTCGACAGCTTTCCCAATCTGCGCTACCTGATCCTCCAAAGGGTGCGTATGGAGACGTTCGCTCCAGGCATTTTTCAGATGCGCGACCTGCGCCATCTGGTCTTGCAGGATTGCTCACTGCAACTGTCTGACTTCGATGCCGAGGGGCTATCAAGAATCGAGACACTGACGCTGTTGAGGCTTGACGAAAATCCGTTGGGTGTCGCGCCACATGTGGGATTTATGCACCAATTGGGCGAGTTGTACCTGAGTGATGCCGGGCTGACGCAGATTCCTTCCGGGATAGAACAACTGGCAAGCTTGAGGGTGCTTGATGTGCACGACAATAATATCGTCAATATCAGAGAGGAGTTTTTCGAACTTCCTGATACACAAAATCTGGATATCAACCTGATTGACAATCCACTCGACGACGTCGCGTTGATGCGTATAGGTCAATATGTTCAGGGCGCCAGTATGGACAGGCAGGTTGTAATCAGGTTGCGAGAGCCTGTGGCGAATGACGTTGTTGATGTTTTCGACTCTCCTGATACCGGGATTGAATCGTCGAGTGACTGACGACATTGCCTGGTAGTTGTTAATCCAGTAAAGCCTTCTTTCAGTTGTAGCCAATATCAGTTTGGCCCACTCTCTGCCTCGTTCTCGAACAATGGTATGAAGGTGGGCTTTTTAATATATGGGAAAGATTTTTTATTGCAGGATTTGATCGTTTTCTGAATGGTTGTGGTTACTTGATTGCAGGGGGCGATATTAGGCGAATGTAAGTCTCCTGGTTTGCACTGTCGGGTGTTTCTTTTTGCGACATTACATGCGGATATAAAGCATGACTTCTTTTTGTCTGGCGTGTGTGTGTCAATGCTCCAGCGTCATCACCCAGGAGCATGTTTTCAATTTGCCTTTCAGGAAGAAATTTATATGTTTGAAGAAAGTCTGAGTATCCAGCGCCTTGAAGTGAAGTTTTACTCTTCTGCCGTTCGCCATAAAACACTGTATGCCAATGGCCGTATGCAAGTTCGTGTGCTGGTGCTGGTGGCGGGAGAAAACTCGCAGGCCGAAGAAGTCTCGCTGCACGGCCATCCGGCACTGGAGACGCTCAAGCTGATCAGCTATGACACCTCTGCGCCGCTGAGCGGCGATTGGCATGTCGATTTACAGGAAAACCGCTACGCACACGACATGGCGGGTGGCGCCCCGCGCGTGACGCCATTGGTGCCTGCTGCCAGCAATCGGATTTCCGCGCCAGAGGACAGTGTTCAGGTTTTCGAGTTTTGGGTCACTTGCAGCCGTCCTGGCGCACTCCAGATTGCCGCTGAACTGACCCTGGATGGAAAGAAGTATCGAAGCAATGGGCGCAATGGTTACGACAGCAGTGTGACGCTTGAAGCGATTGCGCCTAAACGTTATCCACGCACCAGTTTCAGTCTCAAGAAAAACAGGGTCAGGGCTACGCCCAGTCTTTTTGAAAAGTTCGAACAATATAGTCTTGCTTTATATGCAGAAGGTCGACAAATCAACCTGCTCGATTGGTCCAGCCTGCAAGTGAAATATGACGCGGACTATGCGGTCGAGTTCTTCTCCTCTGGCAATGCCATAAACGTCTCGGTCGGCCCGAGAAGTTATACCGGCTATATAGCGCCGATTTATGGTGCGCAGGTGGTGACGCGCACGCCAACCGGCCTTCGAACCATGGAGCAGGATCCCGGAATAATATCGATCCTCAGTCATGTAACGGAAGAACATCCTCGCAAGCCAGAGAATAAGGAAACGCTGGAGTTGCTGGTGTTGGATGAATACGGTACCGCGCACAGTGTTCGGATCAATCCTGATATTGCGAACCGCTCGTACTCGCTTGGTTGATGTAGGGTTTTCAAGAGTTTCGCTAATCATGGTGTTTTCGGTGCAGCAGTCGGAACTCTTGCGTGTCTATTCGTTTCTGCAACTTACAGGATGTTATTCATGAGTACTAAAACTCAGGATTCAGTGCATTCGAATGCATTCAATTTTGGAGGTTTTGTTGCCGGTGGTGTTGATCCCCGTACAGGCATTTATACCTGCGCCCTGACACTTGGGGTTATTCGTTCCGGGGACCTCAACGGCCCTTCATTCAATCTTGCCTTGGGTTTCAACCCACTCAACACTCACAACGCCGGTTATGGCACGGGATGGTCGCTGCCCACCAGTCGTTATGATTTGCGTAGCAAAGTCATGACGCTCAACGGCGGTGAGCGCTATAAGGCCGTTGAAACAGGCGATGCTCTGCAATTCAAGGAAATGAAACTTGAGAGCGCCAAGGTACTGAAAGTCGCTGTCGGGCGTTATGAAGTTCGTTACAAGGATGGCCGGCGCGAAGAGCTTGAGGTTTACGGCGCCACCCATATTGCCGTGCCCATGAGGATCATCGCCGCGAACGGAACGAGCATTTCCTTGAAATACGCGACGTTCAACGAGCAACCCATGCTCGTGGAAATCAGCGATGCAAAAAGGACATTGCTTAAGGTCAGTCGTACCGCTGGCCGGCTGACGTTGACCCAGTATCCCGACACGCCATCTAGCGCTGAATTCACGATGACGCTCAAGAACGACCACGTCACAGCAATCGGTTTACCGGTTGGCAGAGGTTGGGATCTGCAGTACGAAGAGATTGATGGCATCAGGTACCTCAAACGCGTGGAATCGCCACTCGGTGCCGTGGAAAACATTCGCTACAAAAGGGTCGGACACCTGCTTCCTGCCTCAGGAGCGACGCAAAGCCTGCCCTACGTGATTGCCCATGAAGTTTTCGTCAAGCAAGGGCAGCCGAAGGTTAGCAAGACCTACACGTATTCGGACTGGAATTATCTGGGGCATGGCGTGCCGTCCGACCCGGCCGATGATGGTGACCCGCTGTACCGTGCGCCCAAGAGCTATGAGTACAGTTGCGTGGAAAGTTTGATTGTGGGGGCGAAGACTCATACCCACACCAAGCGCACCTACAACAAGTTTCATCTGTTGGTCTTTGAAGTGACCACATGTGGTGAGTCGGTGGCTTCGGTTACTACCGATTATCACTGTGAAGTCGGCAAGCCTTTCACTGAGCAGCCGGCGCAATTTCGCATGCCCAAGTCTCAGACCCGAGGTTACGCGAACAGCGTAACCGGGCAGAAACGCACGGAAACCACCATCACCGAGTTCGATGCCGCCGGCAATTTGCTCAGTCAGGTGGACGCCAGCGGCGTGAGTACGCAGTTCGAGTACTACCCGGCCAGCGATTCAGAAGGTTGCCCAAAAGACCCTCTGGGGTTTATCCGTTTTCTCAAGCAGAAAACCGTGGTGCCAGCGGCAGGCGGTGGCGCCTCGACCATTACCCGCTATCGCTATGCTTTGCACCCCGCCCTTGACGGCTCGACGCTGGCCAGTGTCCAGCCCGTTCAGGAGAGTTTTCTGGAGTTGGTTGACGGTGTCGAGATTCTGCGTTCAAAGGTTGACCTTACCTATTTGAGCTCGCCCAAGGACCCGACTCTGCACGGCGTGTTGCAACAGCAGAGTGTTACGCGCAATGCCACAACGACCCGCATCGAATATTCGTATGAGCTTGAAGAGACCACACTGTCCTTGAAGAAAACCGTTCACGGGTTTGACGGCACCACCAGTTCCAGCGAACAAAAGCTTTCGACCCTGAGTGGATTGACGGTGTCCGAGCGCGATGCCGACGACGCAGTCATCGAGCATGAATACGACAAGCTTGGCCGGCGGATACGCAAGACACTGGCGCCCGGCACGGCTTACGCCTCCTTTACCCAGTGGCGCTATGAGACTGCCAAGGGCCGCGAGCCGGCGACACTGATCACCCATGACTCGTCCGGGGGCATGCAAGAGGCCACTTACGATGCACTGGGGCGCATCGTCAAAATTCAGGAAAAGGACTGCGATAACCCGGACCCGCAGGGCGACTGCCCTATGCGCACTGTTTACACCTGCGTCCATGACAACACTGGACGACCCGTAACGGTTGAGCACAGCGATTGGTGGGATGGCGTTGCGCGCGAGGTCAAATCGGAGTTTTTCTACGACGATTGGGGCCAGACCAAAGAGACCCGCCATGGCGACGGGCGAATCGAACACAGTGAATTTGATCCCGTTAGCCGCAAGCAGAAGAACTGGCAGCAGGGCATGGGCAAAACGGTCACTGTCGTCAATGCTTTCGGCAAGCCAGACAGCGTCGAGGTATTCGATCTAAAAGAGCAAAGCCTGGGTAAAACCGTTTATACCTATGACGGGTTGGGCCGAACCCTCAGCCAGACCGATCCGGCCGGCAACAAGACCTCTTTCGAATACGACGTGTTCGACCGCCTGGTGCGCACTGTTTTGCCAGACGGACATGCAGTTGAAACCACGTTTGCAGCCCACAGCACCGATGAGTTGCCGGTGGACATCAAAGTGGCGGGCGTGCGGTTGGGGCAGCAGACGTTCGATGGTTTGAACCGTGTGACCGAGATGTCCGTGGGAGGGCGCAAGTCGTTCGCCAGTTACGAGGCCGGCCGCAGTCTGCCCAAATCGCACACCGACGCCTCAGGCCAGCGGACCGAGTTCGTTCATGAGCCGGCCTTGGGTGGATTATTGACTGAACGCAAGGCTGTCATCGCTCGCGGATCGCTCATTGAGGGTGACGAGCTGACCGAGGCCGAAGACGATGGGTTGACCACTCGATTCACCTACGATGTCCTCAACGGGAAACCCCAAAGCTGTATCGAACAGGGCCGCGAGAGTCATTTTGAGTACTTTCCCTCCGGGCGCCTCAAATCGCAAACCACGCAATTTGGCGATCAGCGCCAGACCGTCTCCCATACCTATACTTTCGCCGGTCGTCCCCTGACGTACGTGGACGTGCTGGGCGTAAAGCACAAGACCGAATACGACACGTGGGGACGCAGAGTCTCGTTCAAGCAGGGGGCGGTGCAGGCTGATTTTTTCTATGACAAGAAAACCGCTTTGCTGGAACGCATTGAAACTCGCGATACCTCCTCTAGCAAGCTCTTGACGACGCGCCTGACCTACGATGACCTCGGGCGCGAGGCCAGCCGAAGCTTTGAGGCCAATGGTTTGGTCACCCAGACGCTGACCTCCACCTATACCGTGGTTGGCAAGCTGTCGCAGAAAGTCCTGAAACGCGGCGCTTTCGTGCTGCGCGATGAACGATTCGCTTACGACGTGCGCGGCCGCCTCACTCAGTACAACTGCGACGGCAGCCAGCAACCTCGAGATCCTTACGGCAAAGAGATCATCCGGCAAACCTTTACCTTCGACGCGCTGGACAACATCCTCACCCTGGAAACCACTTTTCCCCAAGGCGTTAACGTAACGACCTTCAGTTACAGCGAAATCGATCCTGCACAGCTCGTTGGGGTAACCCACTCACATGCCGATTATCCGGCGCCGGTTACGCTGGAGTACGACGCCGACGGCCGGATGATCAAGGACGACCACGCGCGCACCCTGGCGTATGACGCGTTTGGACGTCTTATCCGGTTGACCAATGAGCGAGGGGAGGTGGTGCGTGGCTATCACTACGACGGTTTTGATCGAATCGTTGAGTTGTCGCAACCGCGAAAGCTGGATGTGCAGCGCTACTATCACAACGCCAGCGTGAGTAGCGAAATTTGCGGTAATGACGCGCTCAGTGTGGTGCGTGATGGCGGGTTTGTATTGGGCCAGCAGCAACTCGGTGCGGATGCGGGTAGTCGGATCTTCGGCACGGATCAACAGCAAAGCGTGCTGACCCGGTTGCATGACGAGCAATGGGACGACAGCGCTTATTGCCCCTACGGGCATCGCCCGGCTGACGGCGGGCAGTTCAGTCTGGCGGCCTTCAATGGCGAGCAACTGGATACCGTTACAGGTCTGTATTTGCTGGGCAACGGCTACCGCGCCTACAGCCCGACCCTGATGCGTTTCACCGGACCTGACAGCATGAGCCCGTTTGGCGCGGGTGGACTGAATGCCTACGCCTATTGCCTGGGCGATCCGGTCAATCGAGTTGACCCCACGGGCCATATCTCCTGGCAGGCAATTGCAGGGATTGCGCTGGGTTTTATCGGGATAGTCGCCAGTATCGTTACGTTGGGTGCAGCCTCGCCACTGGCCCTGTTGGGCATGGGGTTGGGCATCGCTTCCGGAGCGGCTGCCATAGGCAGTGAGTTGGCCAATGAACTGGCGCCACAGTCCCAGGTCGGGGCGATACTTGGCTGGGTAAGTTTGGGGCTTGGCATTGCGTCTGCTGCCGCAGGGGCCCTTGCTGTCCGACAGGCTGTTGCGCAAAGCCTGAGGCCTCGTCCCTATCTCGTGAAATTGGCCGACGAACCGCCGGTCAGAATCGTGGAAAAGGAATACGCGACCTTTGGCGGCAGAAAGCACGGTGGCAAATCAGGCAAGGCCGGGGCTAGTGCCGCGCCGCCCGAGCCGCCAGCAAACTGGACATTGATTGAGGAGTTCCAGAATCACGACTACCTGCCGCCGGGTAAACTTGGTGCGGGTTCCAGGGCTAAATATGCTGAATTCAAAACGGCAGTTGAAAGCAATATCAGCCCCAGTGACGCTGCCCGGGCTTATCCCGGAAGCAAGCAGGATCCTTATCCCAATTACAAATTCTTCTATCCAAACAGCTTGCACGAAGGATTTTCCCACGTGCATACGCGTTTAAGCCAAGAGCATCGGTTGTTTTATCTGGTGAATGGCCAGAAAAAACAGGTTCGCATTATGCAGTTAGGGGCGCACGAGCCTGCTTGGGGATCGGCGCATGTCGCCAGGTAATGACTGGTCTGAGACGAGAAAACGATTGGGTTTGCGCGGCGTTCGAATGCGGGGGAATACCCTTTATGACGAATGTTGCTTCAACGCCCATTCGACGTGTTCCCTGACCAGCGCCGAGGGATAATCCCGTCGCGCCTTCAACGCTTCCAGCACCGCAATCGTTGAGGGCGCATTGCCTAACCCCACTGCCAGATTGCGCAACCAGCGCTCATACCCGGCTCGCCGCAAGGGCGAGCCCTCGGTGCTGCTCAAAAACTTTTCTTCATCCCACAAAAACAGCTCGGCCAGTCCGGCGTTGTCCAAGTTGTGCCGTGGCTTGAAATCGCTTTCCGTCGAGGGCCGCGCGAAGCGGTTCCACGGGCAAACGATCTGGCAATCGTCACAGCCGAACACCCGATTGCCGATCAGTGGCCGCAGCTCTTCGGGGATGGCGGTTTTCAGTTCTATGGTCAGATACGAAATGCAGCGTCGCGCATCCAGCACATACGGGCCGACGAAAGCATTGGTCGGGCAGATATCGAGGCATGCAGTGCAGCGCCCGCAGTGTTCGGTACTGTGCGGCTCATCCACTGGCAGCGGTAGATCGACAAACAATTCGCTCAAGAAAAAATAGCTGCCAGCCTTACGGTTCAGTACCAGCGTATTTTTGCCGATCCAGCCCAGCCCAGCCTGCTCGGCGATGGCTTTTTCCAGCACCGGCGCGCTGTCGACGAAAGCGCGAAACCCGAACGGGCCGATCTCGCCTTGAATCTTGTCCGCCAATTGTTGAACACGTTTACGGATCAATTTGTGGTAATCGCGGCCCAAGGCATAACGCGACACGTAAGCTTTTTCCGGTTCGGCCAGACGTTTGGCCATCTCGGTGTCGCCTGGCAGGTAGTCCATGCGCAGGGAAACCACACGCAAAGTACCGGGCACCAGTTCTTCGGGATGCGAACGCTTGCTGCCGTGGGCGCCCATGTAATCCATTTCGCCGTGGTAGCCGGCCTCGAGCCAGCGCTGCAGGTGCTGCTCATGCTCGGCCAGATCGAGGCCGCTGATGCCGACTTGCTGAAAGCCCAACTCCCGGCCCCAATCCTTGATCGATTGGGCCAGAGCGGGCAGGTCTGTGGTGATGGCGGACATGAGGCGAGAGAAACCGGAGCTGAGGTGCGTATAATTCTGCCAGACATCGGAGCCCGAAGACGCATGCCGCACACGAAAGATGAATTACCCGACGCGCTGTATGGCGCTGCACAGGTGCGCGAGATCGACGCACGGCTGATTGCCGCGGGCACGCCGGGCTTCGAATTGATGCAGCGCGCCGCGCATGCGACCTGGCGGGCGTTGGTGCGGCAATGGCCGACAGCCGATGAAATGACTGTGCTTGCCGGCCACGGCAACAATGCTGGCGACGGCTATTTGCTCGCCGCAATGGCGCATCGGGCGGGTTGGCGGGTGCGCGTGCTGGCGGTCGGCGATGCGCAGCGCCTGCAAGGTGATGCCGCACAGGCGCATGCCGAAGCGCTCGCCGAGGGCGTCAGTGTGCTGGGCTGGGCCGGTCAAAACGAATTGCGCGGGGTCATTGTCGATGCCTTGCTCGGCACCGGCCTGACCGGTGACGTACGCGAGCCCTATCGCACGGCCATCTCGGCGATCAACGCCAGTGGCCTGCCGGTAACGGCAGTCGATATTCCTTCCGGACTGTCCGCCGACACCGGGCATGCGCTGGGTACTGCCGTTTGCGCCGACCTCACCGTCACCTTCATCGCCTTGAAAGTCGGGCTGTTCACCGGTGATGCGGCGGATCATGTCGGCGAGCTGGTGTTTAATGATTTGCAGGCGACGGCCGAAACCTGTGGTGACATTCCCGTCCATGCCAGGCGCCTGCACGCGGCTAATCTTCCACGGCTGGCACCACGTCTACCCGGTTCCCACAAAGGCCGCTTCGGGCATGTGCTGCTGATCGGCGGCGATCACGGTTTTGGCGGGGCGATCCTGCTCAGCACCGAAAGTGCCTTGCGCAGCGGTGCCGGCATGGTTTCGCTGGCGACTCGCCCGGAACATGTGCCAGCGGCATTGACCCGCATTCCGGAAGCCATGGCCCTGGGTGTTTCCTCGGCCAATCAATTGATGGGCCTGCTGGAAAAGGTTTCCGTGCTGGTGGTCGGGCCGGGGCTGGGGCAGGCTGGCTGGGGGCGGGCGCTGGTGTCGGCGGCAGCCAATGCGCCGTTGCCACAGGTGTGGGACGCCGATGCATTGAACCTGCTGGCCGAAGGGTTTGTCAGCTTGCCCAGGGATTGCGTGATCACGCCGCATCCGGGTGAGGCTGCTCGGTTGCTGGGGATCAGCACCGCGCAGGTGCAGGCCGATCGTCCTGCCGCTGCGTTGGCGTTGAGCAAAAAATATACAGCGGTTGTGGTGCTCAAAGGCGCCGGTAGCCTGATCGCCCATCCCGATGGGCGTCTGGCGTTGTGTCATCAGGGGCATCCGGCCATGGCCACCGCCGGGCTCGGCGATGTGCTGGCCGGTTTGACCGGCGCGCTGCTGGCACAAGGTATGGATGGCTTCGATGCCGCGTGCCTGGCGGTCTGGCTGCACGCCAATGCCGGGATGCACCAAGGAAAATTCGGCCGTGGGCTGGCGGCCAGTGATCTGATTCCAGCCATTCGTCAGTTGTTGGAGGAGCATGCACCGTGTCTGAAGTAACCCTGTACCTGGCCGATGAACAGGCCATGAGCGACTTTGGCACACGGATCGCCCGCGTGACCCAGGGCCATGGCCTGATTTTTCTTGTTGGTAACCTGGGCATGGGCAAGACCACGCTGTCGCGAGGGATTATTCGCGGGCTTGGCCATGTCGGAGCGGTAAAAAGTCCGACCTTCACATTGGTCGAGCCCTACGAAATCGGTGACATCCGCGCCTTCCATTTCGACCTGTATCGCCTGGTTGATCCGGAGGAACTGGAGTTTCTCGGGATCCGCGACTACTTCGACGACGACGCCCTCTGCCTGATCGAGTGGCCCGATAAAGGTGCAGGCTTTTTGCCAAAGCCTGACCTGACCATTACCATTAGCCCGCAAGACAGCGGGCGTTCGCTGAATATTTTGTCCCAGGGCTCGCGTGGCGAGGCCTGGTGTGCCGCTTTGGCATTGGAAACCAATTAGATGATGGGGTTAGGTATGCGCTTTCGCGCGTTGGTGGCTGCCGCAGGACTGATGTTGATGGCAGTAACCGTCACCGCTGTGGCCGATTCAAAGGTCAACAGCGTGCGCCTGTGGCGGGCGCCGGATAACACGCGACTGGTCTTCGACCTGAGCGGCCCGGTGCAGCACAGCGTTTTCACCCTGACTTCACCGGATCGACTGGTGATCGACATCAATGGCGCCACCCTCGGCGCGCCTTTGAATGTGCAGACCGCGAACACGCCGATCACCGCGATGCGCTCGGCCCAGCGCACGCCGTCCGACCTGCGGGTGGTCATCGACCTGAAAAAAGCCGTCACGCCCAAAAGCTTCTCGCTGGCGCCGAACGCGCAATACGGCAACCGTCTGGTGGTCGATCTGTTCGACAACCCGGCCGATGCCGCTCCGCCGCCTGCACCTGCGCCGCGGGTTGCGACGGTGCCGGCCGTGCCGGTCACCCCGACCGAACCGACCATCAAGCTGCCGCCAGCCCCGGCCGGCAAGCGCGACATTATTGTGGTGATTGACGCCGGCCACGGTGGCGAAGACCCGGGTGCGTCCGGCTCGCGCGGGCAGCGTGAGAAAGACGTGGTGCTGCAGATCGCCCGTGAACTGCAGCGTCAGCTCAATGGCATGAAAGGCTTCCGCGCTGAACTGACCCGTACCGGTGACTACTTCATCCCGTTGCGCGGGCGGACCGAGATTGCCCGCAAGAAGGGAGCTGATCTGTTCGTCTCGATCCACGCCGATGCCGCGCCATCTGCGGCGGCCTTCGGTGCTTCGGTGTTTGCCCTGTCTGATCGCGGTGCGACGTCCGAGACCGCTCGCTGGCTGGCCGACAGTGAAAACCGTTCCGACCTGATCGGCGGTGCGGGCAACGTCAGCCTCGACGACAAGGACCGCATGCTCGCGGGCGTGCTGCTTGACCTGTCGATGACGGCGTCGTTGACCTCCAGCCTCAACGTCGGGCAGAAAGTCCTGACCAACATCGGCCGGGTTACGCCGCTGCACAAACAGCGCGTGGAGCAAGCCGGGTTCATGGTGCTGAAGTCGCCGGACATTCCGTCGATCCTGGTCGAAACCGGGTTTATCTCCAACGCCAACGAAGCGAACAAGCTCTCGGCGTCGAGCCACCAGCAAGCGCTGGCGCGTTCGATCAGCAGTGGCGTGCGCCAGTTCTTCCAACAGAACCCGCCGCCTGGCACCTACATTGCCTGGCTGCGTGATTCCGGCAAGATTGCCCAGGGCCCGCGTGATCACCGAGTCAATCCGGGCGAAACCCTGGCGATGATCGCCGTGCGTTATCAGGTCTCGCCGGCAGCGGTGCGCAGCGCCAACAATCTGAAAAGCGATGACCTGAAAGCGGGCCAGCACCTGACCATTCCTGGCACCGAACTGGCGTCCAAAGAATGACTCAGGTCCTGAACATGGCCCGCATCGAGCTGCTCAGCCCACGGCTGGCGAACCAGATCGCCGCCGGCGAGGTGGTCGAGCGCCCGGCGTCGGTGATTAAGGAGTTGCTGGAAAACAGCCTCGACTCCGGTGCCAAGCGCATTGATGTCGACGTCGAGCAGGGCGGCGTCAAGCTGCTGCGGGTGCGCGACGATGGCAGCGGCATTTCTGCCGATGACCTGCCACTGGCGCTGGCCCGGCACGCCACCAGCAAGATCCGCAATCTGGAAGACCTGGAGCAGGTGATGAGCCTGGGCTTCCGCGGTGAAGCCCTGGCCTCGATCAGCTCCGTGGCGCGCCTGACCCTGACTTCGCGCACCCGTGATGCCGATCAGGCCTGGCAGGTCGAGACCGAAGGTCGAGACATGGCGCCTCGCGTTCAGCCGGCCGCGCATCCGGTGGGCACTTCGGTGGAAGTGCGCGACTTGTTCTTCAATACGCCGGCACGACGTAAATTCCTCAAGACCGAAAAAACCGAATTCGATCACCTGCAAGAGGTGATCAAGCGGCTGGCACTGGCGCGTTTCGACGTGGCTTTCCATCTGCGCCACAACGGCAAGACCATCCTCAGCCTGCACGAGGCCCACGATGATGCGGCCCGTGCCCGGCGTGTGGCGGCGATCTGCGGCTCGGGTTTTCTTGAACAGGCGCTGCCGATCGAGATCGAACGCAATGGCTTGCGCCTGTGGGGCTGGGTCGGTTTGCCGACCTTCAACCGCAGTCAGGCGGACTTGCAGTATTTCTTTGTAAACGGCCGCGCGGTGCGCGACAAACTGGTGGCGCACGCGGTGCGCCAGGCTTATCGCGATGTTCTGTTCAACGGTCGCCACCCGACGTTTGCGCTGTTTTTCGAGGTTGATCCGGCTGCTGTGGACGTTAACGTTCACCCGACCAAACACGAAGTGCGCTTCCGTGACGGGCGCATGGTGCATGATTTCCTTTACGGCACGCTGCACCGGGCGCTGGGCGATGTGCGTCCGGAAGATCAGCTTGCCGGTTCGGTCACCACTGCCGTGGTCCGCCCGACAGGGCTTGATGCCGGTGAGTTCGGGCCGCAGGGCGAAATGCGTCTGGCGGCCAATGCGCTGCTGGAGCAACCGCAGGCACAACCGGCGTTCAACACGTCGTCGGGCGCCAGCGCTGGCGGCGCTTATCAGTATCAATACACGCCGCGTCCGCAATCCGCTGTGCCGCCGGTCGCTGAGGCTCAAGCCGCCTATCGCGAGTTTTTCGCGCCCTTGCCAGAAGCCAATGCCAACGCATTGCCGGCCGGTCAGGAAGACATTCCGCCGCTCGGCTACGCATTGGCGCAGTTGAAAGGCATCTACATTCTGTCCGAGAACGCCCAAGGCCTGGTGCTGGTGGACATGCATGCTGCCCATGAGCGGATCATGTATGAGCGCCTGAAGGTCGCCATGGCCAGCGAAGGCCTCAGCGGCCAGCCGTTGCTGGTACCGGAATCGCTGGCGGTCAGTCAGCGTGAGGCTGATTGCGCTGAAGAACACGCTGCGTGGTTCCAGCGCCTGGGCTTTGAATTGCAGCGTCTGGGCCCGGAAACATTGGCGATTCGCCAGATTCCAGCACTGCTCAAGCAGGCTGAGGCCAACCGTTTGGTTGGCGACGTGCTGTCGGACCTGATGGAATACGGCACCAGCGACCGGATTCAGGCACACCTGAACGAACTGCTCGGCACCATGGCCTGCCACGGCGCAATCCGCGCCAACCGGCGTCTGGCCCTGCCGGAAATGAACGGTCTGCTGCGTGATATGGAAAACACCGAGCGTAGCGGTCAATGCAACCATGGCCGACCGACCTGGACCCAATTGGGCCTGGACGATCTGGACAAACTGTTTTTGCGCGGTCGTTGATGAGCCAGCTTCCTCCAGCGATTTTCCTGATGGGCCCGACCGCTGCGGGCAAGACCGATCTGGCCATCGAGCTGACCAAAGTGTTGCCGTGCGAGCTGATCAGTGTCGATTCGGCGTTGGTCTATCGCGGCATGGACATCGGCACCGCCAAGCCCTCAAAAGAGCTTCTCGCCGAATATCCTCACCGTCTGATCGATATTCTCGATCCGGTTGAAGCCTATTCGGCTGCGGATTTTCGTCGCGACGCCTTGCAAGCCATGGCTGAAATTACCGCGCGCGGAAAAATTCCGCTGCTGGTGGGCGGCACGATGCTCTATTACAAGGCTTTGGTCGAAGGTCTGGCGGATATGCCAGCGGCTGATCCCGAGGTGCGCGCGCAGATCGAAGAAGAGGCTGCACGCCTTGGCTGGCAAGCCCTGCATGATCAATTGGCGGTGATTGATCCGGTGTCCGCTGCCCGGATTCATCCGAACGATCCACAACGCTTGAGTCGCGCGCTGGAAGTCTATCGGGTCAGTGGTCAGAGCATGACTGCGCTGCGTGAGCAACAATCTGCGCAAAGTACTGAAGCAGCCGCTTCGGGACTGCAACAATTGCCCTATACTGTCGCGAACTTGGCCATTGCCCCGGCGAATCGTCAGGTACTGCACGAGCGCATTAAACAAAGATTCACAAATATGTTGGAACAGGGATTCATCGACGAGGTCGTAGCCCTGCGTAAAAGAAGTGACCTGCATTCGGGGTTGCCGTCTATACGTGCGGTAGGCTACCGCCAAGTCTGGGACTACCTGGATGGCAAACTGACATTGGCTGACATGCAGGAGCGCGGCATCATCGCCACGCGCCAATTGGCCAAGCGCCAGTTCACCTGGCTACGAAGCTGGGAAGATTTACATTGGCTGGACAGTCTTGATTGCGACAATCTGCCACGCGCCTTGAAATACTTAGGGACCATCTCCATATTGAGCTGAGTCCTTGCAATTGCCGTCTATCCTTGGGGGTGTGACGGCTAAAGCCATCTGAATTACCTATTTTTATTATTGAATCCTTAAAGGAGTGCGGCACATGTCAAAAGGGCATTCGCTACAAGACCCTTACCTGAATACTTTACGTAAAGAGAAAGTTGGGGTTTCCATCTACCTGGTCAACGGTATCAAACTGCAAGGCACGATCGAGTCGTTCGACCAGTTCGTGATCCTGCTGAAAAACACCGTCAGCCAAATGGTTTACAAACACGCTATCTCGACAGTCGTGCCGGTTCGTCCAATTCGTCTGCCTAGCGCAACCGAATCCGAAGCAGGTGACGCTGAGCCAGGTAACGCCTGATAGGAGTCTCCTTTGTTCTTTGAGCGCCACGGTGGTGGTGAGCGAGTAATCCTCGTTCACTTGGATGGACAGGACCCTGAGGCGCGCGAAGATCCGCAGGAGTTTCAGGAACTGGCTAATTCGGCAGGCGCCGAGACCGTTGCGTTTTTTAACGTGCCGCGTCATCGGCCAACTGCCAAATTCCTGATCGGCAGCGGCAAGGTCGAGGAACTGCGCGACCTGGTCCATGCCGAAAAGGCCGATCTGGTGATTTTCAATCACATCCTCACGCCCAGTCAGGAACGTAACCTCGAACGTGTTTTCGAGTGTCGCGTGATCGACCGTACCGGTCTGATTCTCGATATTTTCGCTCAGCGCGCCCGTACCCATGAAGGCAAGCTCCAGGTCGAACTGGCCCAGCTTGACCACATGAGCACGCGGCTGGTTCGTGGCTGGACTCACCTTGAGCGTCAGGGTGGCGGTATCGGCATGCGCGGTCCGGGTGAAACCCAGCTTGAAACCGACCGTCGTCTGTTGCGGGTTCGCCTGCGGCAGATCAAGGGCCGGCTGGAAAAAGTGCGCAGCCAGCGCGAGCAGTCGCGGCGCGGCCGTTCGCGTGCGGATATTCCTACCGTGTCTCTGGTGGGCTATACCAACGCCGGTAAATCCACGCTCTTCAACAACGTGACGAAATCCGACGTGTACGCGGCTGATCAATTGTTCGCCACGCTGGACCCGACCTTGCGCCGTCTGGAGCTGGACGACCTGGGGCCGATTGTCCTGGCCGACACGGTAGGTTTCATTCGTCACTTGCCACACAAGCTGGTCGAGGCTTTTCGGTCTACGCTCGAAGAGTCGAGTAACTCCGACCTGCTGTTGCACGTTATCGACGCGGCCGAGCCGGATCGCATGTTGCAGATCGAGCAGGTGATGGTGGTGTTGGGCGAGATTGGCGCCCAGGACTTGCCGATCCTCGAGGTCTATAACAAACTCGATTTGCTTGAAGGCGTTGAGCCGCAAATCCAGCGCGATGCCGATGGCAAACCGCAACGGGTCTGGTTGTCGGCGCGTGATGGCAGTGGTCTGGAATTACTTGAACAAGCCATTTCCGAGTTGCTGGGCGGTGATTTGTTTGTGGGTACATTGCGCTTGCCGCAACAATTCGCTCGACTGCGTGCGCAGTTTTTCGAACTCGGTGCGGTGCAAAAAGAAGAGCACGACGAAGAAGGCATCAGCCTGCTGGCCGTTCGCTTGCCCCGGGTCGAGTTGAATCGACTGGTAAGCCGCGAAGGATTGCAGCCGATGGAATTCATCGAGCAACACACTTTGCAATAAAAGCCTGACAAAGCGGTTGTGCCGCAACGTCAGGCATTCTGTAGCATTGGTCGGCGCGCCGTGGGTGCGTCTTTGCTTTATCAGATGGAGAGCGCTATGGCTTGGAATGAGCCGGGTGGCAACTCGAATAATCAGGATCCTTGGGGTGGCAAGCGCCGCAATAACGGCGACCGCAAGGGGCCACCGGATCTCGACGAGGCCTTCCGAAAGCTGCAGGAAAGCCTGAACGGATTGTTCGGTGGTGGCAAGAAACGTGGTGATGACGGCGGTGGTTCGAGCAAGAGCGGCGGCGGTTTCGGCGGTCTGATCGGTATTGCCCTCGTTGTGCTGGCGGCTGTCTGGCTGTACAGCGCGGTTTACGTGGTGGACGAGCAGGAGCAAGCCGTAGTGCTGCGCTTCGGCAAATACTACGAAACCGTCGGCCCGGGTCTGAATATCTACTTCCCGCCGATCGATAAAAAGTACATGGAGAACGTCACGCGTGAGCGTGCCTACTCCAAGCAGGGCCAGATGCTGACCGAAGACGAGAACATCGTCGAAGTGCCGCTGACCGTGCAGTACAAGATCAGCAACCTGCAGGACTTCGTACTGAACGTCGACCAGCCGGAAATCAGCCTGCAGCACGCGACCGAAAGTGCGCTGCGTCATGTGGTGGGTTCCACCGCGATGGATCAGGTGCTGACCGAAGGTCGTGAACTGATGGCCAGCGAAATCAAGGAACGTCTCCAGCGTTTCCTCGATACCTATCGCACCGGTATCACCGTTACTCAGGTCAACGTACAGAGCGCCGCTGCACCGCGTGAAGTACAGGAAGCCTTTGATGACGTGATCCGCGCCCGTGAAGACGAGCAGCGTTCGCGTAACCAGGCAGAAACCTACGCCAACGGCGTGGTGCCGGAAGCTCGTGGTCAGGCCCAGCGTATCCTCGAGGATGCCAATGGTTACCGCGACGAAACGGTCTCGCGCGCCAAGGGTGAGGCGGATCGCTTCACCAAACTGGTTGCCGAGTATCGCAAGGCGCCTGAAGTCACCCGCCAGCGTCTGTACCTGGACACCATGCAGGAAGTCTTCAGTAACACCAGCAAGGTACTCGTGACCGGCAACAAGGACGGCCAGAGCAATCTGCTTTACCTGCCGTTGGATAAAATGATCCAGAACAGTTCGGGCAACGCACCGGTAACCGGTTCGGCCGCCGCCAGCAGCAACACGGACGTCACGCCGCATGTCACTGACGTGCCGCAGTCGCGTACAAGGGAGACCCGCTGATGAGCAATAAATCGCTGATCGCCCTGATCGTTGGCGTCGTTGTCGTACTG
Organism: Pseudomonas sp. MF6776; assembly: GCF_016613125.1. Classification (NCBI taxonomy): domain Bacteria; kingdom Pseudomonadati; phylum Pseudomonadota; class Gammaproteobacteria; order Pseudomonadales; family Pseudomonadaceae; genus Pseudomonas; species Pseudomonas sp. MF6776. The sequence goes on along the minus strand of NZ_JAENSQ010000011.1, from coordinate 123,872 downwards.
GTGGGCTGGAACTGCTTCTACATCGTGGCTCAGACCGAGCGTGCGGTGATGCTGCAGTTCGGTCGTGTGGTTCAGGCCGATGTCCAGCCGGGTCTGCATATGAAAGTGCCTTACGTCAACCAGGTGCGCAAGTTCGACGCCCGCCTGCTGACGCTGGATGCGCCGACGCAGCGCTTCCTGACTCTGGAAAAGAAAGCCGTGATGGTCGATGCCTACGCCAAGTGGCGCGTGAAAGATGCCGAGCGCTTCTACACCGCGACTTCCGGCCTCAAGCAGATTGCCGACGAGCGTCTTTCCCGTCGACTGGAATCCGGTCTGCGTGACCAGTTCGGTAAGCGCACCCTGCACGAAGTCGTGTCGGGCGAGCGTGATGCGCTGATGGCTGACATCACCGCGTCGCTGAACAAGATGGCAGAGAAAGAGCTGGGTATCGAAGTCGTCGATGTCCGGGTCAAGGCCATCGATCTGCCGAAAGAAGTGAACCGCAGTGTGTTCGAGCGTATGAGCACCGAGCGTGAGCGTGAAGCTCGTGAGCACCGCGCCAAGGGTAACGAGCTGGCTGAAGGCATCCGTGCCGACGCCGATCGTCAACGCCGCGTGCTGCTGGCTGAAGCCTATCGTGAATCTGAAGAGGTTCGCGGTGATGGTGATGCCCAGGCCGCTGCGATCTACTCCAAGGCCTACGGTCAGGATCAGGAGTTCTACGGTTTCTACCGTAGCCTGCGCGCCTACCGTGAAAGCTTCGCGAACAAATCCGACGTCTTGGTCCTCGACCCAAGCAGTGACTTTTTCCGCTACCTGGAAAAGTCCAAGCCTTGATACGGCGTTGACCTGAATCATTCCGCCCGGCGGCTAAAACCTCGGGCGGGGTGATCCTTTGGGAAAACGTGTGTATGATGCGGCAGCCGGGAAATTCCCGGCTTTTTTGCGTCTGCACGTTTGATTGCTGTTTTTACTGCAGAACATCGGGTTGAATGGCTCGACAGTTTTTCGAGGAAAGTGATGGGCGAAGCCGGTTAAAGGCCTTTCGCTGCGTCGTTCATGCGCGTGCGTTTTGAACGGACCGGTCATTTTCTGCTTCACTCAAGGCTCGCCCTAGTGCTGGCCGCCCGGATCAAAGGGGAATGGCGTAATGGCAACGGTAGACCGCTGGCTGCTGCCAGATGGCATCGAAGAAGTACTGCCACCGGAAGCGGCGCGCATTGAAGTTGCGCGTCGTCAGGTGTTGGATCTGTTCCAGAGCTGGGGTTACGAGTTTGTCGTGACTCCCCATATCGAGTACCTGGAATCCCTGCTGACCGGTGCAGGCTCGGACCTCGATCTGCGTACCTTCAAGGTCATCGACCCGCAGTCGGGGCGGCAGATGGGTTTCCGTGCCGACATCACGCCGCAAGTGGCGCGCATCGATGCGCACACCCTGCGTCGCGAGGGCCCGAGCCGTCTGTGCTACGCCGGCAGCGTATTGCACGCCCAACCGCGTGCATTGTCGTCGTCGCGCAGTCCGATCCAGTTGGGTGCCGAGTTGTACGGCGATGCCAGTCCGAGCAGCGACGTGGAGGTGATCAGTCTGATGCTGGCCATGTTGCAACTGGCCGATGTGCCGGACGTGCACATGGATCTCGGTCACGTTGGTATCTACCGTGGTCTGGCGCGCGCCGCCGGTCTGTCCGGCGAAGTCGAACAGCAGTTGTTCGATGCGTTGCAACGCAAGGCCATCGACGAGGTCATTACCTTGACCGAAGGCTTGCCTGCCGACCTGTCCGGCATGCTCCGTGCGCTGGTTGACTTGTGCGGCGGCCGTGAAGTGTTGAGCGCTGCCCGCGAGCGTCTGGCTAATGCGCCGGCGCCGGTGCTGGAAGCACTGGAAGATTTGCTGGCGATAGCCGAGCGCCTGTCGGCTCGCTTCCCGGAGCTGCCGCTGTACTTTGATCTGGGCGAGTTGCGCGGTTATCACTACCACACCGGTGTGGTGTTCGCGGTGTTCGTACCGGGCGTTGGTCAGTCCATCGCTCAGGGCGGCCGTTACGACGACATCGGCGCCGACTTCGGTCGCGCGCGTCCGGCGACTGGCTTTTCCACCGATTTGAAAACCCTGGTGACCCTGGGGCGTGCTGAGATCGAGTTACCGTCTGGCGGTATCTGGATGCCTGACAGTACGGATGCAGCACTCTGGCAGCACGTTTGTCAGTTGCGCAGTGAGGGTCAGCGTGTCGTTCAGGCATTGCCTGGGCAACCTTTGGCCGCCGCCCGTGATGCGGACTGCGACCGGCAATTGATTCAGCAGAACGGGCTTTGGCAAGTATCGCCACTGGCTTCTTGAGTTTTCCTGCCGGCCATCGCCGGCACCAAGTTTGCGCGAATGAGGACAAGTGTTATGGGTAAGAATGTCGTAGTCCTGGGCACCCAATGGGGTGATGAGGGCAAAGGCAAGATCGTTGATCTGCTGACCGAACATGCTGCCGCCGTAGTGCGCTACCAAGGTGGCCACAACGCTGGTCACACCTTGGTGATCGACGGCGAAAAAACTGTCTTGCACCTGATTCCGTCGGGCGTGCTGCGCGAAGGCGTGCAGTGCCTGATCGGCAACGGCGTGGTGGTTGCACCTGACGCCCTGCTGCGCGAGATCACCAAGCTGGAAGAGAAAGGCGTACCGGTGCGCGAGCGCCTGCGTATCAGCCCGTCCTGCCCGCTGATCCTGTCCTTCCACGTAGCGCTGGACCAGGCTCGTGAAAAGGCCCGTGGCGAGCTGAAGATCGGTACTACCGGTCGCGGCATTGGCCCGGCTTATGAAGACAAGGTTGCACGTCGTGGCCTGCGTGTGGGCGACCTGCTCAACATGCCGCGCTTTGAAGACAAGCTGCGTGAACTGGTGGATTACCACAACTTCATGCTGGTTGGTTACTACAAAGAGCCTGCCATCGAGTTCGAAAAAACCCTGGCCGAGTGCAAGGAATACGCAGAACTGCTCAAGCCGCTGATGCTCGACGTGACGGCCGAGCTGCACGACCTGCGTCGCGCCGGCAAAGACATCATGTTCGAAGGCGCCCAGGGTTCGTTGCTCGACATCGACCACGGTACCTATCCGTACGTGACCAGCTCCAACACCACCGCGGGTGGCGTGGCGACCGGTTCGGGCGTTGGCCCGATGTTCCTGGACTACATCCTGGGCATCACCAAGGCTTACACCACTCGCGTAGGTTCGGGCCCGTTCCCGACTGAGCTGTTTGACGAAGTGGGTGCGCACCTGGCCAAACAAGGTCACGAGTTCGGCGCTACCACCGGCCGTGCCCGTCGTTGCGGCTGGTTCGACGCCGTTATCCTGCGTCGCGCTATCGATGTGAACAGCATTTCGGGCATCTGCCTGACCAAGCTGGACGTACTCGACGGCCTGCAAACGATCAACATCTGTATCGGCTACAAAGATGCCGAAGGCAAAGACGTTGCCCCGACAGACGCTGACAGCTACGTTGGCCTTCAGCCTGTGTACGAAGAAGTGCCGGGCTGGACCGAATCGACCGTGGGTGCCAAAACCCTGGAAGAGCTGCCAGCTAACGCTCGTGCCTACATCAAGCGCGTTGAAGAGTTGATCGGCGCGCCGATCGACATTATTTCGACGGGCCCGGACCGCAACGAAACCATCGTTCTGCGTCATCCGTTTGCTTGATAAGTCGTTGATGTAAAAAACAAAGGCCCCTTAATCGGGGCCTTTGTCGTTTATGCCTGTAGGACGGCATGACCTTTGCTGTGAATCTTCCTACAAGAGTGCCATCAATTTAATGGCGTCAGAAGTAGAGGGATTCATAGTGTCAGCCGTTCTCTCACTGTTACAAAGCCGTCTGTTGCGGCCCGTGTTCGTTACCCTTGGTATCGCCCTTTTGGTGCAGGTGTTGGTGGCCGTTGCCCTGACGCGGAGCACGGTCACGGCACTGGAAGCGGATCTGGCGGTGCGCCTCGGTGCCGACAGCCAGAAACTCTCCGGGGAACTGGAGCAGGCCGGGCGTGAAGTCACGTCGAGTCTCGACGCCTTGTCCGCCAGTACCCGACAGCGTCTTACCGCCGGTTTGTCTTCTCGCCTGAAGGACGAACAAACGCAATTGCGTGCGACGCTGGAAAAGGATTTGAAGGATTCGGCCAATGACATGGCCCAATTGCTGGCTTCGGTCGCACCCCGCGCCATGTGGGACAGCGACGTGCCGACCCTGTCCGAGTTTGCCCGGCGCGCCCAGCGCAATCCCAATGTGCTGTTCGTGGTCTACGACGACGCTACTGGGCAGCATTTGACCCGTTACCTCAATCGCGAAAACCCGATCAACAAGGCCTTGCTGGAGAAGGGGCAGGGCGAACGTGCACTGGATAAAGTGCTGGATGCGGCAAAGAACGATCCTTCGGTTTATTACCTTGAAGCGTCGATCAGCCCTAACGGCGTTGAAATCGGCAAGGTGCTGATGGGCGTCTCCACGGCCTCGGTAGAGACCGATCTGGCTGCGCTCGACAAGCGTTTCCTGGCATTGATCGCCAGCAGCGATCAATTGGTCGGTGACAGCCTCAAAGGTGCCGCAGCCGATAGCGCCACTGCGATGCGCGCGCGTCTGCAATCGGCACAATCCACCGCTACCGAGATGAAAGCCAATACAGCCAGCACAGTGCAGGACGCTGCCGCGACCTTGCGTTGGCGCATCGGTATGGGCCTCGCGCTAGTCGGCTGCGGCGTGCTGTTGCTGCTGGCTGTGGTGCTTGGTCATCGCGTGGTCAACCGCTTGAAGATGCTCAATGCAGCGATGGACGACCTTGCAGCGGGCGAGGGTGACCTGACCAAACGTGTGCAGATCAACAGCAAGGACGAGATCGGTGACATGGCTGCAGCGGTCAACCGCTTTGTCGACAAGTTGCAGCCGATCGTGCGTGAGGCGGGTGATGTGGCCCAGCGCACAGGCGTGGAAATCGGCGCGATGACCCTGCGCAATGCCGGTGCCGATGCGGCGGCCGGGATGCAGCGGGACGAAGTCGCGGAAAGTCTGCGGGCGCTTTCGCAAATGGCGGACGAGGCCCAATCGGAAAGCCACGCGATGCAGGCAGCGTTGAAGCAGGTGGTTGATATTCGTCAGGCCACTGATGAGAACACCCGCACGTCGGCCAAGGTCGGCAGTCTGATCGAGGCGCTGGCGGGGCAGGTCGACACGGGGGCGAAAGTCATCGAGCGGCTCGCGCAGCAGAGTGAACAGATTGAAGTGGTGCTGACGGTCATTCACGGGATTGCCGAGCAGACCAACCTGTTGGCATTGAACGCTGCGATCGAAGCGGCACGGGCAGGCGAAACCGGGCGGGGGTTCGCTGTTGTGGCAGACGAAGTTCGGGCGCTGGCGAGCAAGACACAAAGCTCTACCGGCGACATCCAGGCGCACATCGTCGCGTTGCAGCAAGGCGCGCGTGAGGCGGTGGAAGCGATCGGGCAGGCCGGACGTCAGGCCAGTGAGGGTTTACTGGTGCTGCGCGACAGTGCGCGGTTGCAACAGTCGGTGCAGGCTTCGGTCGAGCAGGTGCATGCAGCGATTGGTCTGGCAACGCAGGCGGCGGCGCATCAGGCTGCGGGTGCGCAAGCGGTACGTGGGCGCGTCGAAACGATCCACGTGCAGGCCGAGAAAGCGGCCCAGGCTGTAGTGGAAACCACGGCCAGTGGCAAGGTGCTGGATGGCTTGGCTGCGCAGCTTAAGGCGAGCCTGGGACAATTCCGGGCCTGAAGATCAGAAGATCGCAGCCTGCGGTGGCTCCTGCAGGGAAACGCAAAATCCCATGCAGGAGCCGTCCCAGGCTGCGATCTTTTTGCTTTTTCAGCGGCTCAGATACATCCGGGTAGTCAGCAAATAAACCGGCAATCCCGAGACCAATATCAACAGCGCCGCATAAGGTGCCGCCGCTGCAAACTCGACATTCGCGGTATGCGCCCAGACTTCGGTCGCCAACGTATTGAGTCCGGTCGGACTCAACAGCAAGGTCGCCGTCAGCTCTTTCATCGCATCCAGAAAAACCAACGCAAACGCTGCGCCCAATGCCGGGAAAATGATCGGCAGCGTCACCCGGCAAAATGCCGTGAACGACGATGCGCCCAGCGTGCGCGCCGCTTCTTCCAATTGCGGTGCAGCCTTGTTCAGCGCGGTGCGAATCGGTGCCTGAGCCAGCGGCAGAAACAGCAGCGCATAAGCAATCAGCAGCAAACCAGATGTCTGGTACAGCGCCGGCACGTAATGCAGGGCGAAATACACCAGCGTCAGTGCGATCACCAGACCTGGCAGTGCATGCAGCAGATAGGGCAGGCGCTCGGCCCAGATCGCCAGTTGACCTTTGTAACGCACCACCAGCAGGCCGACCGGCACCGCCAGCAGCAGGCACAGCGCTGCGCCACCCAGTGACAATGCCAGCGACGACAGCAGCGCTTCGGTAATTGCCGCGACCGGGAATGCCGCCGATGACCCGACGGCCAGCCAATACGCCAGCATGCCCAGCGGAATCCCGCTGCCGATAATCGCCAGCGTCAGGCAATACACCTGACCGACAGCGGCCCAGGGTCCCAGCCTGACTTGCTCGGCCTGACGCGCCGCGCCCTGGCCGGTGCGTACGTGTCGGCCTTTACCGCGCACGCGCAGTTCCAGCCACAACAGCACCAGGCACAGCGCTAGCAATACCGCGGAAAGCATCGCCGCATTAGCGTTGCTGAATTCCAGTTCGAACTGCTGATAGATCGCTGTGGTGAAGGTTTGCAGGCCGATGATCGACAGCGCGCCGAACTCCACCAGCATGTGCAAGGCAATCAACAGCGAACCGGCCAGCAGCGATGGCCAGAGCAGGGGCAGGGTGACGCGAAAAAACACCCCCCAACGGTTCTGGCCCAGGGTGCGGGCGGATTCTTCAAGGGATGGATCGAGATTGCGCAGGGTTGCGGCGACAGGCAGGAAGATCAGCGGGTATTTCGACAGGCTCATCACCAGAATCGCACCGCCAAGGCCTTCGAACTGTGCGCTCAACGACACCCAGGTGAAGCTGCTGACAAATGCCGGCACCGCGAACGGCAGGCATAAAATCACGCCCCATAGACGTCGTCCCGGCAAATTGCTGCGTTCCAGCAGCCAGGCCAGCGACAGACCAATCACGCCGCAGGTGACGGTCACGCCGACCATCAATGCCAAGGTGTTGCGCAGCAGGCCGAAAACGTAAGGGCGCCACAACAAGTGCAGCGCTTCGGCCCAGCCGGCCTGCCAGGTTTTCAGCCCGACATACGCCAGCGGCAGCAGGCTCATCACCACCAGCAACAACACGGGTAGCAACAGCCAGATCGACGGCCGCTTGCGTCGTGGCATGTAACCCCCGCGCATGGCGGGGGTGGCTAACGATGCGGTCATCAGTTCAAGCCAACTTCGCGTTCCAGATCCAGCGCTTCTTCAGCATTGCCCAGGTCGGCCGGTGTGACGTTCGGCGCTTCCAGTTCGCTGAACGGCTTGAGGCCGCGATCAGATTCCATTCCTTTATGCAGCGGGTATTCGGCGGTGGTCTGAGTGATCACCCGCTGACCTTCTTCGCTGGCCATATAGGCGAGGAATTGCTGGGCTTCTTTTGGATGCTTGCTGGATTTCAGCACGGCGGCACTGGAGACGGTGATCAAGCCGCCGACGTCGCCGCCGGTGAAGTAGTGCAGTTTCGAATCCAGTTTGCCTTTCTCGCGTTGCAGGGCGAACCAGTAGTAGTTGTTCACCAGCACGGTGGCGACTTCGCCGTTTTCCACCGCTTTGAGCGCGACCATGTTGTTGCTGTAGGTCTTGCCGAATGCGCGCAGACCGGTCAGCCATTCTTCGGCGGCGTCGCGACCGTGCATCTTGATAATGGCCACGGCCTGTTCCTGGAACGCGCCGCTGGTTGGCACGAAGCCGACCTTGCCTTGCCATTGCGGATCGGAGAACTCCATCACCGATTTCGGCAGGTCTTTCTCATCGATCAGTTTCGGGTTGTAGGCAACCACACGGACCCGGGCCGTCACGCCGATCCAGGTGCCGTTACTCGCGACGTATTTTTCCGGCAGCACGGCCAGCGTGGCGTCATCGGCCTTGGCCAGCAGGCCTTGTTCGCCAAGTTTGTTCAGTGGCGGGGATTCTTCGGTGTAGATCACGTCGGCAGGGGAGCGATCGCCTTCTTCGACGATCTGGCTGGCAAGCTGATTGCTGCTGCCCTTGCGGACATTGACGTGTATGCCGGTCTTGGCTTCGAAGGCTTTGGCGATCGCATCGCCGACTTCCTTGTGCTGGCCATTGTAGAGAGTCAGGGAAACCGCATCGGCAGCCTGGCTGAGGGGAGTGGCGAGTGCCAGGCCGAGAAGGGTGAAGGTCAAGCCTCGGCGCAGGGTATTTCGAAACGTCATTCTCAGGGTTCCTCACTGTCGCATTGCAAAATCTTGCAACAATGATAAACGATATTGTTTCTCAAGTGCGCCTTGCGGGGCTGGACGGGGTCTGATACTGCAGTTGTTGCTCGTTCTGTAGGAGCTGCCGAAGGCTGCGATCTTTTGATCTTGTTTTAAAAGCAACATCAAAAGATCGCAGCCTTCGGCAGCTCCTACAGGGGTGCAATCGAATTTTGAGTAGGTCGCTTGGATTTCAGAAAGGCAGAAACGCAAAAACCCGCTTTCGCGGGTTTTTGAGAAATCCAGGGTCGTAACCTTGAATTTGAATTGGTGCCCAGAAGAAGACTCGAACTTCCACGACCTTGCGGTCACCAGCACCTGAAGCTGGCGTGTCTACCAATTTCACCATCTGGGCAATCATCGCAAGCGTTGCCGCTGTTGATGTGGCGCACTATACGGAGCGCTTTTTGATCTGTAAACCCCTGATTTAATTTTAATAAATCGGTTTTAACAAATCCTTTCCTTAGAATGCAAAAAACCCGCTTTCGCGGGTTTTTGTGTGAGTCTTGAAACTGATCTAGTCTCAAACTCGAAATTGGTGCCCAGAAGAAGACTCGAACTTCCACGACCTTGCGGTCACCAGCACCTGAAGCTGGCGTGTCTACCAATTTCACCATCTGGGCAGTATCGGCAGCGCTTGTGCGTCGTCGATGGCGCGCACTATACGGAGCGTTTTTTTAACTGTAAACCCCTGCTGCCAAATATTTTGATTTTTTTTACCAGCGGTGTTCAAAACCGCTTTAAAACGGCGATACAGTGCTTTAGATGGGCCTTTATAGTCTGAAATTTCCCGTTTGATGGCGCCTATGCCAAACTAACCCGTATATAGACAAGGTGAAAACTCTCTAATGGCCGATTGGCAGTCCCTCGATCCCGAGGCCGCTCGTGAAGCGGAAAAATATGAAAACCCTATTCCAAGCCGCGAACTGATCCTTCAGCACCTTGCTGATCGAGGTTCGCCAGCTGCCCGCGAGCAACTGGTCGAAGAGTTTGGTCTGACCACAGAAGACCAGATCGAAGCCCTGCGTCGCCGTCTGCGCGCAATGGAGCGCGACGCTCAACTGATTTACACCCGTCGTGGCACTTATGCGCCGGTGGATAAACTCGACCTGATCCTGGGCCGCATCAGCGGGCACCGGGACGGTTTCGGCTTCCTGGTGCCGGACGACGGCAGCGACGACCTGTTCATGAGCCCGGCGCAAATGCGTCTGGTGTTCGACGGTGACCGTGCGCTGGCCCGTGTCTCCGGCCTCGACCGTCGTGGTCGCCGCGAAGGCATGATCGTCGAAGTGGTCTCGCGTGCTCACGAAACCATCGTCGGCCGCTACTTCGAAGAGGGCGGTATTGGTTTCGTCGTTGCGGACAATCCGAAGATCCAGCAGGAAGTGCTGGTCACGCCGGGCCGTAACGCCAACGCCCAAATCGGTCAGTTTGTCGAAGTGAAGATCACTCACTGGCCGACACCACGCTTCCAGCCGCAAGGCGATGTGGTTGAAGTCGTGGGCAACTACATGGCGCCGGGCATGGAAATCGATGTCGCCCTGCGCGCCTACGATATCCCGCACGTCTGGCCTGAAGCGGTCTTGAAAGAAGCCGCCAAGCTCAAGCCTGAAGTCGAAGAGAAAGACAAAGAGAAGCGCATCGACCTGCGCCATCTGCCGTTCGTGACCATCGACGGTGAAGATGCTCGCGACTTCGATGACGCGGTCTACTGCGAAGCCAAACCTGGCAAGTTGCGCCTGTTCTCCGGCGGTTGGAAGTTGTACGTGGCCATTGCCGACGTCTCCAGCTACGTGAAGATCGGTTCGGCGCTGGACAATGAATCTCAGGTTCGCGGCAACTCGGTGTACTTCCCCGAGCGTGTCGTGCCGATGCTGCCTGAGCAACTGTCCAACGGCCTGTGCTCGCTGAATCCGCACGTCGATCGCCTGGCCATGGTTTGCGAGATGACAATCTCCAAATCCGGCGAGATGACCGACTACTGCTTCTACGAAGCGGTGATTCACTCCCACGCTCGCCTGACCTACAACAAGGTCAGTGCAATGCTGGAAACGCCGAAACTTACCGAGGCGCGTCAACTGCGCGGCGAGTACAACGACGTTCTGCCGCACCTCAAGCAGCTTTATGCGCTGTACAAGGTTTTGCTGGCCGCTCGTCACGTACGTGGCGCCATCGATTTCGAAACGCAGGAAACCCGGATCATCTTCGGGACCGAGCGCAAGATTGCCGAGATCCGTCCAACCGTTCGCAACGATGCGCACAAGCTGATCGAGGAATGCATGCTGGCGGCCAACGTGGCCACCGCTGAATTCCTGAAGAAGCACGAAATACCTGCGTTGTATCGCGTTCACAACGGCCCGCCGCCGGAGCGTCTGGAAAAACTGCGCGCGTTCCTCGGTGAGCTTGGTCTGTCCCTGCACAAAGGCAAGGAAGGCCCGTCGCCGAAGGATTACCAGGCACTGCTGGCCAGCATCAAGGACCGTCCGGATTTCCATCTGATCCAGACCGTGATGCTGCGTTCGCTGAGCCAGGCGGTGTACAGCGCTGACAACCAGGGCCACTTCGGTCTGAATTACGAAGCTTATACCCACTTCACTTCGCCGATCCGTCGTTACCCTGACTTGCTCACGCACCGCGCCATCCGCAGCGTGATCCATTCGAAACAGGACACCCCGCACGTTCGTCGTGCCGGTGCGATGACCATTCCGAAGGCGCGTATTTATCCGTACGACGAGGCAGCGCTGGAGCAGCTCGGCGAGCAATGCTCGATGAGCGAGCGCCGTGCCGACGAAGCCACTCGTGACGTAGTGAACTGGCTCAAGTGCGAGTTCATGAAGGATCGCGTGGGCGAATCGTTCCCGGGCGTGATCACTGCCGTGACCGGTTTTGGTTTGTTCGTCGAGCTGACCGATATCTATGTCGAAGGTCTGGTCCATGTCACCGCGCTGCCGGGCGACTACTACCACTTCGACCCTGTGCATCACCGCTTGGCGGGCGAGCGCACCGGTCGCAGCTTCCGTCTTGGCGACACCGTTGAGGTGCGCGTCATGCGTGTCGATCTCGACGAGCGCAAGATCGACTTCGAGATGGCCGAAAAAACCATCAGCGCACCGATTGGTCGCAAGAAGCGTGGCGCGGAAACTGCTGCGCCCGCTGCCAAAGCCGCGGCAGAACCGGCTCCAGCGAAAACCGCTGGCCGCCGTCCTGCCAAGGAAAAGGTCAGTGACGCCTATCGCCCAAGCGATGCCGTGGCGAAAAACGCCGAGCTGCGCAAAAGCCGTGAACTGAAGCAGGCTTTGCTCGCCGATGCGAAAAACGGTGGTAAAGCGGCGTCCGGGGGAAAGACCGGACGGTCGGCGCCTGAAAATGCGACCGGCGGCAAGCCAGCCAAACCGAGCAAACACCGTAAAGGCCCGCCGAAAGCGGGTTCGGCTCCAGCCAAAAGTGGCGGGGCACGTAAACCGAAGGCGAAGTCATGAGTCAGTTGGAAAAAATCTACGGCGTTCACGCGGTAGAAGCGTTGCTGCGTCACCACCCCAAGCGCGTCAAACAGATCTGGCTGGCTGAAAGCCGCAACGATCCGCGCGTGCAGACCTTGATCGAACTGGCTAACGAGAATCGTGTCCAGGTGGGTCAGGCCGAGCGTCGCGAGATGGACGCCTGGGTTGAAGGCGTGCACCAGGGCGTGGTTGCGGACGTCAGTCCGAGCCAGGTCTGGGGCGAGGCAATGCTCGACGAATTGCTCGATCGCACCGACGGTGCGCCATTGTTGCTGGTGCTCGATGGCGTGACCGATCCGCACAACCTCGGCGCCTGCCTGCGTTCGGCAGATGCTGCCGGTGCGTTGGCAGTCATCGTGCCAAAAGACAAGTCAGCCACCCTGACACCTGTCGTGCGTAAAGTGGCCTGCGGCGCGGCGGAAGTGATTCCGCTCGTTGCAGTGACCAACCTGGCGCGCACTCTGGAAAAGCTCCAGCAGCGCGGTCTGTGGGTTGTCGGCACGGCGGGCGAGGCCGAGGTCAGTATCTATGACCAGGACCTGACCGGCCCGACCATCCTGATCATGGGTGCTGAAGGCAAGGGCATGCGTCGTCTGACCCGTGAGCATTGCGACTATCTGGTGAACCTGCCGATGGCGGGTAGCGTCAGCAGCCTCAACGTTTCGGTGGCAACCGGTGTGTGCCTGTTTGAGGCGCAGCGTCAGCGCGGTGCCAAGGCCAAGGCTTCCGCGAAGAAGTCCTGAGTCGTACGCGGCTCAAATGTGGGAGCGAGCCTGCTCGCGAAAGGGGAGTGTCAGTCGACGTAAATGTTGCCTGACAGACCGCATTCGCGAGCAGGCTCGCTCCCACAGTGTTTTGTGGTGTGGCATGAATCGGTGATTGTTCAAATAATCACCAATTGCCTTGCACCTCTTCAGTCCCTTCTCTACAATTGCGCCCCTTGCTGTGACGGCAGGCACGCATGTGCCCCGCGCCAGCAAGTCCATAAGTGTCATTCACTCCTTGTCTGACCGTTTTTGAGCGGCAGGCTACAACCCGTAAGGAGCATTCATGCGTCATTACGAAATCATCTTTTTGGTCCACCCGGATCAAAGCGAGCAAGTCGGCGGCATGGTAGAGCGTTACACCAAGCTGATCGAAGAAGACGGCGGCAAAATCCACCGTCTGGAAGATTGGGGCCGTCGTCAACTGGCCTACGCAATCAACAATGTTCACAAGGCTCACTACGTGATGCTGAACGTTGAGTGCACTGGCAAGGCTCTGGCCGAGCTGGAAGACAACTTCCGCTACAACGATGCAGTGATCCGTAACCTGGTCATCCGTCGCGAAGAAGCCGTTACCGGCCAATCCGAGATGCTCAAGGCTGAAGAAAACCGCAGTGAGCGCCGTGAGCGTCGCGACCGTCCTGAGCACGAAGGCGCTGATAGCGCTGATAGTGATGACAGCGACAACAGCGATAACGCTGACGAGTAATCCACGGACCTTTTAAGGAGCCTATCAAATGGCACGTTTCTTCCGTCGTCGTAAATTCTGCCGCTTCACTGCTGAAGAAGTGAAAGAGATCGATTACAAAGATCTCAACACTCTGAAAGCCTACGTATCCGAGACCGGCAAAATCGTTCCAAGCCGCATCACCGGTACCAAAGCTCGTTATCAGCGTCAGCTGGCCACCGCTATCAAGCGCGCCCGCTTCCTGGCCCTGCTGGCCTACACCGACAGCCACGGCCGCTGAGACCGGGCAGTCGACAAGTAGCAAAGGATTGAATGCATGCGTGCCATAGCTGAGTTCATTATGCGAGGCCGTATGCAGGCCACTCTCGTAGTGGCCGGATGTGCAACATTGCCGTTGTTGTATTGGTTGGGTGCTGCCGCCGGGAGCCTTGTGCTTCTGCGGCGCGGATTGAAAGACGCTCTTGGCGTTCTTTCACTGGGGCTGCTGCCAGCGTTGATCTGGTGGTTGTATGCCGATGACCCACGGGCACTTCTGGTGCTTTTGGGGTCTTCGGGGCTTGCGTTGGTTTTGCGCGCAAGTGAGTCTTGGGTTCGTACGCTGCTGGTCAGCGTAGCCGTTGGAGTGGTGTTTTCAGTGGTGCTCGGGGCGGCGTTTGCGGCCCAGATCGAGATGCTCGCGCAGGCCCTTGTAAAGGTCATGCCAGCGCTTCTCGGTGAGACCTACAAGCAATTGTCGGTTGATGAGCAAGCGCGTTTCGCGTCCCTGATTGCGCCAGTCCTGACCGGACTGATTGCGGCTTTGTTGCAGATCGTCAGCGTGCTGAGCCTGATTGTCGGGCGTCATTGGCAGGCGTTGTTGTACAACCCGGGTGGTTTTGGTCGCGAGTTTCGCGCCATCCGGATCCCGCTGGGGCCGGCGATGTTACTGCTGGCGTTGATGCTTCTGGGCCCGAATCTCGGTGCACAGATGGCCATGTTGACGCCGTTGTGCAGTGTACCGCTTGTGTTCGCCGGACTTGCCTTGATTCATGGGCTGGTCGGGCAGAAGCGACTGGCCGGTTTCTGGCTGGTGGGGTTGTACGTCACGCTGTTGCTGTTCATGCAGCTGATCTATCCGTTGCTAGTGGTCTTGGCCATTGTCGACAGCCTGATTGATTTTCGCGGTCGTCACGTGTCGAAAGACACCGACAGCGCGAACGGTGAAGGTTAAAAGTTAGAGGATTTTCACATGCAACTGATCCTTCTGGAAAAAGTCACCAACCTGGGCAACCTGGGTGACAAAGTAAACGTTAAGGCCGGTTACGGCCGTAACTACCTGCTGCCTTACGGCAAGGCTACCGCAGCGACCCCAGCGAACATCGCTGCGTTCGAAGAGCGTCGTGCCGAGCTGGAAAAAGCTGCTGCAGACCGTAAAGCATCGGCTGAAAGCCGTGCTGCCCAACTGGCCGAGCTGGAAGTGACCATCACTGCCACCGCTGGCGACGAAGGCAAGCTGTTCGGTTCGATCGGTACTCACGACATCGCTGACGCACTGACCGCTTCCGGCGTTGAAGTGCAGAAGAGCGAAGTTCGTCTGCCGAACGGCACCATCCGCAACGTAGGCGAATTCGACGTAGCCGTGCACCTGCACGCCGAAGTTGAAGCCACCGTACGCGTTGTAGTGGTAGCAGCTTAAGCAATACCTGATCGGCTGGCGGCTTGTACGTCAGACGGTTAACATCGGGCACGATCCTGTTTACAGGTCGTGCCCTTTGTCTTTCTGCATTCCCTGTTTTTACTAAACAACTCAAGTGGCCATGAACGATATCTCCGCTCCCGAGCAATACGATCTGCAAACCGCTGCCCTGAAGGTGCCGCCGCATTCCATCGAAGCCGAACAGGCTGTTCTCGGTGGTCTGATGCTGGACAACAACGCCTGGGAACGCGTGCTCGATCAAGTCTCCGACGGCGATTTCTATCGACATGACCACCGCCTGATATTCCGTGCGATCGCCAAACTGGCCGATCAGAACTCCCCGATTGACGTCGTGACCCTTGCCGAACAACTGGACAAGGAAGGTCAGACGTCTCAGGTTGGCGGTCTCGGTTACCTGGGCGAACTGGCGAAAAACACGCCGTCCGTCGCCAACATCAAGGCCTATGCGCAGATCGTTCGTCAGCGCGCGACGTTGCGCCAACTGATCGGCATCAGCACCGAGATCGCCGACAGTGCCTTCAACCCCGAAGGCCGCACTGCCGAGGAAATTCTCGACGAAGCCGAGCGCCAGATTTTCGCAATTGCCGAGGCCCGGCCTAAAACCGGCGGCCCGGTGGGTGTGAACGAGTTGCTGACCAAGGCCATCGACCGAATCGACACGCTGTTCAACACCGACAACGCCATTACCGGCCTGTCGACCGGTTACACCGACCTCGATGAGAAGACCAGCGGCCTGCAGCCGGCTGACTTGATCATCGTTGCTGGCCGTCCGTCGATGGGTAAAACCACCTTCGCGATGAACCTGGTGGAAAACGCCGTACTGCGC
Source organism: Pseudomonas sp. MF6776 (assembly GCF_016613125.1). Taxonomy (NCBI): domain Bacteria; kingdom Pseudomonadati; phylum Pseudomonadota; class Gammaproteobacteria; order Pseudomonadales; family Pseudomonadaceae; genus Pseudomonas; species Pseudomonas sp. MF6776. The sequence continues at coordinate 107,952 of NZ_JAENSQ010000011.1, read as the reverse complement.
AGCGACAAGGCCGTTCTGGTGTACTCCCTCGAGATGCCAGGCGAATCGCTGATCATGCGTATGCTCTCGTCCCTCGGCCGGATCGATCAGACCAAGGTGCGTTCCGGTCAGTTGGAAGATGATGACTGGCCGCGCCTGACTTCGGCCGTCAACCTGCTCAATGATCGCAAGCTGTTCATCGATGACACCGCCGGCATCAGCCCGTCAGAGATGCGTGCCCGCACCCGGCGGCTGGCGCGTGAACACGGTGACATCGGCCTGATCATGATCGACTACCTGCAACTCATGCAGATTCCAGGTTCCGGTGGCGACAACCGGACCAACGAGATTTCCGAAATCTCGCGTTCCTTGAAAGCCCTGGCCAAGGAATTCAATTGCCCGGTGGTCGCACTGTCCCAGCTCAACCGCTCCCTGGAGCAACGGCCGAACAAACGCCCGATCAACTCCGACCTCCGGGAATCCGGAGCGATCGAGCAGGATGCTGACGTCATCATGTTCGTTTACCGGGACGAGGTGTATCACCCGGAGACCGAGCACAAAGGCATCGCCGAAATCATCATCGGCAAACAGCGTAACGGCCCGATCGGCTTTATCCGGCTGGCGTTTATCGGTAAATACACGCGCTTCGAAAACCTCGCACCAGGCAGCTACAACTTCGACGACGACGAATAAAGGCTGGCCGCAATCGCGCTTGGCCAGCCTCGTGGCGCAATGGCGTCAGACCGTTGTGCCTGCCGCCTCCTCAACGGTGCTGCCGGTTGGATACCCGGCCAACTCCTGGCGGGTCAGGGTTTCGATCAGCGCGCTTTCCGCAACGATCCATGATGCTTGCAGTGAATTGGACTGCGTCTGGTAATCATCCGGCGCCAGTTCGTTGGCCGCGTGCAAATCGTCGAGCGCTGCCTGGCGATCCTGAAACGGTTGCCGCTGCGTTTCAAAATCCACCTGGTACTTGTTGGTGATGAATTTCTGCCAGAACTCCCTGGCCACCAGCGCCTGGAACTCTTGCACGGAGTTGTCCAGCGCCAGCACGCTCTGGTGAGCCGCGTTCACCTGCTCATCTGAAACATTGACCAGGCGACCGAAGCCCATGCGCTCAGGTTGCCCGGGCAGTAGCAGGCGGTCGCGCAGGGCGTGGCGATAGAACAATCTGATTTCCACCTCTTCCGGTATCTGCGGCGCGGGCAACCGGCGCGCCTCTTCAGGCGTCCTGGACTCGGCGATTGCGGCCTCGCGTTGGGCAATATCGGCCGCCGCGAGGGTGTCGACCTCGTGTAGCCGGAACAGGGCTCTGGACAGTTGGAACAGCGCCGGCCCCTGTTCCCTGTCGCCCGCCTGGGCGAGCGCGTGATGCATCATGACTCTGGTTTCGAGGTTGGCGAAGGTGAATGCAGCGCGATCACAGCAGGTGGCTTCTCCCGCCCGATCGAACACTTCCCGGCGCAAGTTTTCGGATCGCTCGCTGTTTTCGCTGATGCTGTCGATCAGTTTCCACACCCGCTGCTGCAGGTCGGCGCGGCCGGCACTCTCTGGCAACAACAGGCGTTCAAGGGTATCGAACAGGCCGCCCGAGCCTTGCTGAGCTTCCAGGGCCTGCCATTGAATCCTTCTGGCCTGCACGGCATCGGCGGCCATCCCCTTGGTCCAGCGTGCCATTGGATCGGCAGCGGTCGTATGGATGGCCGCAGGAACATGACCTCGTGCCGTGTCGACCAGATTATTCGGGCCCGAAAGCGGTGTCTCGGCCTGAAGCAATCGTTCGTTGTACTGATTGATGCGCGCTAGCGTGGCATCGGACAGGAGATTGTTGCGTACGTTGGTGACATTGTTGATGCGCACGGTATGCGGGAGGCGCTCGTCCGTTGGCGCGATGACGGCGTCAGGGATGTCGACGATGCGGTTGTTGCTCAGGTTGAACGTGTCCAGTAGTGGCTGATCGACAATGCCGGCGGGGAATGTATCGATGCCGGTATTGGCCAGGTCGAGATGGCGCATGTCGGTGATGCGGCTGAAGTCCGGGCAGATGCCCAGCCGCGGATTGTCCTGCAGATTCAGCGCTCTTAGTGTCGTGCGCTCGGACAGTACGCGGGCAGTCTCGGCGGTCAGGGACAGTTGATTGTTATCCAGCGACAATCGCGTCAGCCCGTGCATCTCTCCAATGGCCGGCGGCAGTTCGCGCAGTTGATTGCGCGACAGATACAGCCAGCGCACATGGCGAAAGCGCGTCAGAAAACCTTCCGGGGAAGCCCTTAGATCCATATTGTTCAGTTTGAGCGAGCCGACGTGGCTGAAGTCGACGTCGATGTCCGGCAGGCTGGGCAGCCTCAGGCCGCTCAGGTCCAGTTCGAGCCCGATGGGCGTGCGGTCGAAGGCGAGTTTTTGCAGCGTCTCCTGGCGCCAGCAACTGATAATCCGCTCGCTGGCCTTCAGACGGTCGCGCCGCGAGTTGGCGTTGGCTGCCAACTGATTGGCCGGAATGTATCCCATGAGGTTGCCTGCTCCGGAATAAACCCAATCGTCGAGCTGACGTTTCAGGCCGCTGAAGTCCTGTTCAAGGCCAGTGAGCCGGGCGGACGCGGCATCTTCTTCCAGACTCCACAGGTATTCCCTGCACTGTTTGATGTTTTTGCGCGGATACAATCGGCGATACCGTTGTGCCTGGGAATTTTCACTGTCAAAAATGACGTCATCGGGGCCAGAGGTCAGCAGTTCGGGGTCCACTTCGTTCACCCGCCGCCAGTAGTCGTCGAACCTGCGCCAGTAGTTGGACGGGAAGTCGTTGCCATCGAGCGCGGTGACGCTGTTGATCCGGGCAATGGTCAGCAATTGCTCGGGCGCGGGGTCGAGGAACTGCGCTGGCACCTCGTTCAGGCTGTTATTACGCAGGTCCAGCCGTTTCAGCGCTGTTTTGTCGTGCAGTCCGCTGGGCCAGCGATTGAGCCCTGTGTCGGACAACAGGAGATATTCCAGCTGCGTCATGGCGCTGAAGTCGGGGATCACGTCCAGCGGATTGGCGGACAGGTCGAGGGTCGTCAACCGGCTCAGACCACTGATTCGCGCAGCCGCTTGTTCATCAAGAACGAGGGTGTTCGAACTCAGATCCAGTTGGGTCAGTTTGCTCATTTCACCCACGCTGTCGGGCAGGGACTTGAGGCCGCAATGGGTGATGGATAACGATTCCAGGCTGGTGAAGCTGCGCAGGAACATGTCGCCGGCATCCGACCAGTCAACGGTTCGCAGCACCAGCGTCCTGACGTGGCTGAAGTCCGCCTGCAATGCCGGGAGTGGCCCGAGGGCCTTGGGCAGTGTCAGCGTGTCTGCGGATTTGTCGAGCCAGCATTGCCTGAGCGTTTCAACGACCTCTTGCCTCCAGAGCTTGAATCGCGGATGGGCCGTGGACGCGTTTTCAACGTATTCCTTCAGCTGCACGTCGATGCGCTCCAACGCTTCCACCCGCCCGGCCAGCCCGTTACGCGTTGCTTCATCCAGCCCCATCAGGTAAACCCTGGCCGTCTGGGCATCCTTGTCGGGGTGCAATCGACGTATCAGGCCCACCTCGGGGATGTCAGCGTCGAGCCGGAACGCGGCCGGGTGAGCGCGGCTGACCAGTTCGGGATGATCGGTGCCGACCCGCTCCCAGAAGCCCTCAAGGGATTTCCAGCAGTCCGCTGCAAAACGGTTGCCTTCCAGCCGCGTCACGCCGTTGATCCGGGCGCTGGCCGGCAGTTGATCCGCTGGCGGATTGAGCACTGCTTCAGGCACTTCACTCAGTTGGTTGTGCCGTAAGTCGACCAGCGTGAGGCCTGATTGCCGGTGCAAACCTGTCGGCCATTGTTCGATGCCGGTGTTGCTCAGGTTCAAGGTCTGCAATTGATCCATCGCAGCAAAATCCGGCGTTCGCCCCAGGGGGTTGCCCGACAGGTCGATATGCCGCAGTCGCTGGAGCCTGGCCAGGCGCGCGGCGGATCGTTGATCGAGGCGGATCTGATTGCCGCCAAGATCCAGCGTGATCAGGTTGCGCATGGCGGTGTTGGCCACAGGCAGCTTGTCCAGCGTGGAACGGTTCACGACGAGTCGAGACAGGTCGCTGAACCGGTTGAGAAAGGCGTCGGCGGCGTCCGACCAGGTGAGGGAGTCCAGCTCAAGGGTGCGCACATTCGCCAGGTCGACCGTGAGCCGTGGCAGCGTCGGATGTTCGTCTGCAAAGACAATTTTCAGCGCGGTGGTTTCCTGTCTCCAGCAACGCTTTATGTCATTGACTACAGAGGCCATCCATTCTGTGCCGGAACCCTGGGTCGATGTTGCGGTGTTGTCACGTGACCACGCGGCCAACTCGTTTTTCAGCGTCCGGTAATCGGCTTCCTGACGAGTCAGCAGCGCTGTGGCCTCAGTGCCAAACGATCGGACCAAGGCAGTCACTTGCGCCTCGGTCAAGGCTGGATACAGTTTGCGCACGCGCGCCGCCGGACTTTTCAGGCGATTGAGCGCCGAGCTGAAATGATCCTTCCAGCTGGAGGGCTGAGAACTTTGCCCTCGCTGCATGCCACCCGCGCCGGGGACGTTGACGCCCACCCAACCGTCCACCGCGTCGAACACGATGGCTTGCGACCTGCCTGGGCGCGTGGCGACATAGCGGTTGTCGGTAGCGCCGGCCACCGGGTCTTCGGCACGGACAATCCGCATCACCGGTGTGAGTGCCGTCGATGCGTCGAGGTCGTGCAGGGTTTGGTAGACGTGATTGTCGATTACTACGTAGAGCTTGCCGTCCAGGCGCAAAAGTCCGTCGTCACCGGGGGTGATACCGGTGAAATCCAGCGCTGTGCGAAATCCCTGCAGGCGCGCTGCGCTCAAGGCGAAAGTGATGGGCACAACCTCCAGTGGCTGCCACAGGTGGCTGGTCGGATCGCGCACCAGCACCGGCCCGGAAGGGTGCAGCTCGCTCGGCAGGCGGGCGCGAAGCTGGCCTGTGGCAGCAATCGGCGCCACTTCGACAATGCCTCCCTCGGCGACATCCACGTACTGCCGACCTTTGTGGATTCTGACCCCGTGTTCGTTGGCAGGCGCCAAGGTGATGTCCGCGCTGATCCAGTAATGCGCCAGTGGCATTGACTCAGTGGTTGGCCGGGCAGCAGCGGTTTCCGTGGGTTTGATGGTCAACACCGGTGCAGGCGTGATCGCGTCCAGGCCGGCCTCATCGAGGGGCATGCCGTGGCGCAAGGTAACGGTTGGCGATAGCGCGTCGTCAGGCCCTGCATTGGTGCGCGTCGACGCATCGCGCCGTTGCGCTGCCGCGAGGTCAGGTTCGTCAGGCCGTGCGTGGATATCGACAGTGATTTTGCCTCTGACAGGCTGTTTGGGTGACATGCGTTCATCCTTGAAGGTTTGTCATTTCATGGGTGACCCGGTCGGGTCGGTTATCGCGCTGGTCTGTCAGCGCGGGCTGGCGGGCGTCGCGGCCGCGAGGTCGAAGATCTTGCGTGCGGTCTTGCCATCAAACGTCTCGCGCCAGATGCCCAGGTGCGGGCGTCCGGCCCCGGCATCCCGGCGCTGGGATTCAAGGCCCAGCCGGCTTTGCTCAAGCGTCTTGAGATGGCCGCCCTTGACCCGGAAGTTCAGCGCCGGGCTGTGCTCGTTGTCATAGTGAAAGTGCGCCTCCCACAAGGGCGCCTGGCCGGTACGATCCTGGAGGCTGTAGACGTCCAGAAAAGACTTCTTGCTGCCCTTGCCCAATGGTTTGCGAACCACGGTTCGTGTCGCCGTCAGCTCGGCGTTATCCAGCAGGAAATTCAGGCGCATGATGTCCAGCACCTGCCTGTTCTTGTACATCCGGACCTGCACGGTATGTCCGCCGCGAATCAGTGCCGCGCCAGCCGCCCGCAAACGTCTGGACAGGCTGGTCATGACCGGATCCTCGGCAGCACCGTGGCTGTTTTCCAGCGCAGTGGCCTGATCGCTGCAATGATCGGCGTGCTCGCCGAGGTATCGGATGATTTCGCCGGGGTACTCATTCCTGGCTTCTTTCGCCTTTGCTTCGGCCAGGTGTACCTCAACGTCATCCAGCAACCGGTTGGCTTCAAGGATCAATTCCGGCCTTGAGGCGGGGGCGACTGCAGGCCGCACAGGCTGCCATTCGCCTTGTCTTTTTTCGTATCGCTGAGGCGGTGCATCCGGGCTGAACAGGTCAGGAACATTGATCGTAACGTTGCCGTCGGGCGCCGTTTCGGTCTCGCCGATCAACACCTTGTAGGTGCCGTGATGACGGGTGCGGAACATTTTGCGTGGCAGCGGCGGCGCGGCGGTTTCGCTCGTCGCTGGCTGGCGCGGAACGAAGTCGAAGTCGATGTCCTGATCCAGACCTGGCAGCTCCGTATCACCGCCCCACGATTCATATTGCTGGTTCAAGCGGCTTTCGATGCGCTGCTCGAACGGCTCGATCAGCGCCAGGATTTCCCTGATGTAGCCGGCCTTTTCCGGGCTGCTGGAGGTCGCCAGCGATGCGATGTGCAACTTGTCTTCCTTGAGGCAATCAAGCGCGTAGATCAGGGCAAAGGGATGCTCTGCCTCGGGAATGCTATCGATATCGGCGGTCAGCAGCTTGATCGCATGCAGTGACTGAGTCCCGACCTCCGGCGGGTGTTCAGGGTTGTCCGACAGCAGGCGCAGATAGAGGGTCAGCCTGTTACCGTTGACCTGATCGTGGCCGGGTACTGTCTTGTTGAGTTCGATGATTTCATCGGCGGAATCGCGTGAGTCCTTGAGGATTTGATCGATCACGGTCTGACGCTCATCAAGCAACTTGAGCTTTTTGTTCAGGTGGGTGAGGGACCGCCTGAAACTGTCGAACGTAAGCGCCGCGATCGTGGGCCGTACCCGCAAGTCCATCACCACCATGAGCCGGTTGAGGCTTTGCACCCTTTCTTTGCGGAAGGTATGCAGTTCCTGTCTGTACAGCCCACTGGTCTTCAGGTGAATCAGCCATTCCCTGTTATCGACGCAGGACTGTACGAAGTCAGCCTCTAATTTGATGTGTTTGAGCAAGTGCACTTCCAGGCCGATCAAGGCCCTGGTTTTTTCATCGCTGGCATCCGGCAATTCACGCGCCTTGCTCCAGAGCTGCTCGTAGGTTGCGTGTGATTGACTCATCACCTGAAAAGCCTCACTGATTGGACGGTACCGCTCCATCAGCATGTCTTTGGTGAGCCTGGCCTGCGCACTGCGACGCATGCCGCCCTGCAGACCCACCGCGACGCCAACCCAGGTGTCAGCGGACTCTCGAGCCACGGCCAGGCTCACGCCACCGCGGCTGGCGTGATAGATGTTCGTGCTATCGGCGGCCACCGGATCGGCTGCCTTGACGATGCGCATGACAGGCTGCCCGGGCGTGGAAGCTTCGAGATCCTGCAGCGCCTGATACGCCTCTTTGGCGATGATCACGTAGCGTTTGCCGTCGTGATGCCACAGACCGTCACTGCCGGGCTCGACCCCGCTGAAATCCAGTTCGGTGCGAAAAGGCTGCAGGCGTGCCTCGGTCAGAGGGAATGTCGCGGTATCGGCGTCAGTCAGCGGATGCCAGACCCGGGTGTGAGGGTCGCGCCGCAGCAGCGGGCCGGACGCGATCCGCTCGCTGGACCGGGTGGCTCGGTACAGGCCAGTGTCCACATCCACTGCAACCTGCGTCACGCCTCCGCCATGCAGGTCGGCGTAATGGCGCCCCTTGTGCAGGCGCAAATCGTTTGCGTCGAGCGGCACATGGGTGGGTGTCGCGTTGATCCGGTACTGCTCCAGCGTCAGGGTCGTCTGCATATGGGGCGGTATTGAGGCCGTGGTAGTGCCAATTTTTCCCACCGTCAGTGCTGGCACATGATGAATCGCATCGACGTCCACGGTGTCAGGCGTCACGCCTGGCCTTGCCGGTCGTGGCGCATGAGTATTCGACGAGTTACCGTCCTGACGATGCGCGGTGCTGCCATCTGCGGTGTGCCGAGGCGGCGTGTGGACATCGACCGAGACGGTGACGCGGGATGGGGTTTTGGTTCCCATTGTGTTCATCCTTGAGTGGTGGCTCCATCAGCCCTGCGGGTACAAGGGCTGATGGGGGAAGGTGTGCTGGCGGGGACGGGCGAGTCATCACTGCGCAACATCGAAAATCTTCTGCGCGGTCCTGCTGTCGATTGCTTCACGCCAGATCGGGACGTGCACCCGCCCGGCCTGTTGATCCCGGCGTTGGGAGGCCAGACCCGAACCGCTCTGTTCGAGGGTTTTCAGGTGGCCGCCCTGAACGGTGAAATCACCGGCGGCGCTGTCTGCCTTTGCGTAATGAAAATGTGCATGCCAGAGCGGTTCGCCAGTGCGCCTGTCATTGAGCGAATAGATATCCAGATAGTGTTTGTTGCTGCCCTTGCCTCGTTCGAGCCGGGTGTGGGTCTTCATGGCGACAATCTGGTTCTGGCCGAGCAGGTAAGCCACTCGGCTGGCACTCAGGAACGACTTGTCCTTGTAGAGCCGCACGCGGATGTCTTCACCTTCCTGGCGCAGTCGCTGGCTGTTCTGACGCAACTGGCTGATGAGCACAGCGATCTCATCGTCGGCCGCATTCGGCTGTCGTTCCAGCTGTAACGCGACGTCATCGAGCTGCTCGGCTTTTGCGCCGAGAAACTCCACGATGTTGCTGGCATTGCGCCTGGCTTTTTCATCCTGTCTGGCGCTCCTAAGGTGGGCTTCGCATTGCCCCATTCGCTCATTGGCCAGCGCCATCAGCGTGGGCAACGCCATGTCCGGAGGCGGTGCCTGTCGGCGCCATTCGCCATCGCGGCGCTCGTACGTCTGCCAGACCTGCTCGACACTGCCGGGGTCTGTGACATCAATCACTTCTTCGCCTGAAGCGGTGCGTCGGGGAAGGCCGACACTGATTTTGTAAACGTCGTGGTGGCGGGCCCGAAACAGGCGCCGGCGTGCAGGTGCCGGCCCGGCGTATTCCTGATTGGGCACGAAGTCAAAGTCGATGACCTCGTCCTGCGCCGGCATCGCCAGAGTGGTCAGCTGTTCGCGGTGATAGCGACTTGCCCGCGTTTCCAGGGTTTCCTCAAATGATTGCATGACCTCGATGATTTGCCGGCGGACACCGGCCTCGGCAGAATCCGGCGCGAACGCGAGGTTTTCGTATGAGGCCTTGATCGCGGCGGTCTGGTCCAGCAGGCCGGTGATGATCGCCAGGCGCGCCGGTTGCGGAACGCTGTCGATGTCATGGAACGCCGAAGCCGTCTCAATGTACGAGCGGGCCCATTGCGCCAACGCTGATTGGCTATCGCCGGGGTCGCTGCTGAGCAGTCGGCTGCGGGCCTCGACCCAACCGGAGGTAATCACCTGCAAGTCCATAGAATGCGTCGTGGGCAGGGCGGTTTCGAGCGCCGAAGAGCGTGACTGTCTGAGAATGTCGTCGACCAGTTGCTGACGGATCTGCAGGATCTCGCGTTTTTTCCACAGGTGCTCGGCAATGGCCTCGTACATTGCGCGCGTGCCGCGCAAATCACCCAGCTCGATGAGCTTGCGCCGGTCGCTGGCGCCAATCAGACGGTCACAATTGTCGACGCTCAGCACGCGCAATTCGTGCAGTTCGTTCCTGAAAATGCCTTCCGGTTTGACCCGGCTGATCCAGTACTGCTCGTTTACATACCGGCCGATGTAGGCCTTGAGCAGATCCAGCTCTTGACGAAGACGCACCTCCAGCATTGCCAGTGCGCCTCTTTCACCTTGGCTGCCCTGCTCCTGAGCGCGCCAGTTATCGGTTGCCTCTGAGCGTTTTTCACCGGCTGCCTGCACAAGCAATCCTTCGGTTTCGAGGGCGAGTGTCTTGTCGACAAGTTGCTGGTGCATGGCTTGGCCTCGGTGCACGCGCTGCATCCCGCCTGCGCCATGGATGCTGGTGCCGACCCACCCACGCCGGGCATCCAACACGATCGGCTCCGAGCGGCCAGGCCGCGTGCTGAAGTAGACATTGTTTTCATCATGGGCCACGGCGTTCCCGGCGCGCACGATACGCATCACCTGGGTGTCGGGTGTTGAGGCATCGGTGTCATGCAGAACCTGATAAGCGCGAGTACGAATGACGGCGTAGAGTTTGCCGGCAAAGTGGTAGAGGCCGTCGCTGCCGGGTTCGATACCGGTGAAGTCCAGGTCACAGCGAAAAGCTTCGAGGCGGGTATCGGACAGGTCATGGGGCGCCTGAGGTCGATCTTCCTGCCAGTATCGGCCATCGGCATCGGCCACCAGTCGCGGCCCCGACGGTACGCGCTCGCTTGATCGCGTGGCCCGATAACCACCCGTTTCCGGGTCCGCCGCAACCTGCACGAAGCGGCCGTTCGCCAGGGTCACGTACTGGCGCCCTTCGATCGTGCGCACCCCCTGAACATCGGGCTCCGGTAAGCCCGGGGGCAGCGCGATCCAGAAGTCCTCCAGCGTCGGCGCCGCCGTTTGCGCCGCAAGGTAAGTGTGCGCAGGCAAGGCACTGACCTGCACGGCCGGTGCCGGGGTGATTGCGTCGATGTCGCCGCCCGCGCGCGTGGGCGCTGCCGTACCGTGATGTGCATGAAAGGTGCCGCCAGCGGGATCAATCCGCGCCAGGGCATCAGCCCCCGAGGTACTTGTTTTCGCGGGTTTTACTGCGGTGGGCCCGGACGGGGCCTTGGGTGTTTTGCCGATCATGAATACTCATCCTTGAGCAATCGTCGAGCAGCCCTGTCAGGCAGGGCTGCTGCAAGTCCAGTGAAGGTTTGTGTCCGCGAAGGTGCCTCGCGTCCTACGGTTGCTGAGGGGGCAGTGGCGCGGCGATTTCGCTCAGCAGAGTCTGCGGGCGCGCATCGGTGAAGCCGGCGATGCGCAGGCGTACCAGATACAGCCTCAATTTTTCGAGGGTGGCAGCGGAAAGCGGATTGTCCCGAACATAAATCTTGTTGCTCAACATTCCCGACCGCACCAGCTGGTCTTGAGAGGGCGAGATAATCGAGTCGGCAATTTCGGTAAGCCGGTTGGACCGCAGATCGAGAATCTCAAGAAACGCTGCCTCGTTCACACCCTCCGGCCATTGCGTCAGCCCTGTGCGCGCCAGTCCGAGCTTTCGCAGAAAAAGCAGGCGAATGAGGTTTAGCCTTTCCTTGATCAGGTTGTCGTTCAGCACCACCACCTCCAGTGTCAAGGGCAGCGGTGAGCTGTACTTGTCGATGGTAATCCGGTTTTTCTCAAGGTTCAGGTGGGTCAGACCGTGCATTTCACGCAGGTCGTAGGGCAGGTCGATCAGTTCATTTCTCGACAGGTCGAGGCTGGTGATGTGTTTGAAAGGCTTGAGGTGCGTGGCAAGAATCAATTTGTTGTTGCTCAGATCCAGGGCGGTCACATGACGGAAGTCGATGCCGTCCAGAGAGGGCAGGTTGGTCAGGCCCAGACCGCTCAGATCAAGTTTTTCGCCCGGCAGCGGGCCGGCGGCGGCCAGATGCAGAATCACCTTCTTTTTCCAGCAATCGATAACTCGTTGACGGGCGACAGCCTGGTCGCCGTGGTGCCAGAACGATAACTGGTGCTGCAAGGTGCTCAGTTCCCGCTCGTACTGCGCCAGGCGCGTCGGTGTATCCACGCCCATGTTCTGCAGCATTGCGTTGATCTGGTTCTCGTCCAGGAAGGGGAATAGCGCGCGCACGCGGCGCTGCGGTGACAGCAGCGCGCGCAACCTTTCGCTGTAGGAGTCCGGGATGAACCACGGTCTGGGTGTCTCGGCGCGGTACAGGCCACCGACACCCGGCACATCCGCTTCGATCCAGCCGTGCCGAGGGTCGAAAACCACCGGCTCCGAGCGGCCCGGTCGAGTGCCCACGTAGACATTGTCGGCATCGCCAGCGACGGGGTCTTGGGCGCGAACGATGCGCCAGACCGGTGTGGTCGGTGTAGACACTTCAAGGTCACGCACGACTTGATAGCCGTGGCTGCGGATCAGGGCGTAAAGCCTGCCGTCAAAACGGTGCAGGCCATCGGCGTCGGGCGCGATGCCGGTGAAATCGATCTCGCTGCGAAAGGCCTCCAGACGACTGTCGCTCAGGTGGCGCGGTGATGCTTCGTGGCGAGGGACTTCGCGCCAGAACTGGCCGTCGGCGTCGGGTTGCAGGGGTGGCCCGGACGGCGTGCGCTCGCTTGAGTGCCTGGCCCGGTAGAACCCGGTTTCAGGATCCATCGCGATCTGCACGATGTGTTTATCGGGCAGTGTGACGTAGGTGCGCCCCTTGATGATGCGCGCACCCTGGGCAGGGGAGTCGTCCCAACCCGGCGGCGTCACCCGGTAATCTTCCAGGCCACGCGATAGCGGGGGCAGCGTCGCGTTCAGCGGCGATTGCATGGCGCTCACCTGTACGGTGGGCGCGGGCCTGATGGCGTCAGGGTCGACGCCATCAGGGCGCGTGATCGCAGGTCGATGGGGCAGGACCGCAGGATGAACCGCAGGGACGTCGATGCGCGGATGACCATCAGGTCCCGGCGCGCCGGTTTTCGGTAACGTTGTCGTGGTGGCGCCGCTGGCGCCCTTGCTGGTCTTGCCGATCATGAGTACTCATCCTTGAGTCGTTGTCATGTTCGCCCCGCAATAATGCAAGGCTTGAATATCGTGATTGCATGGCCGGTGCGCTTGCCCCGGCAGGGGAGTGGGCGTCCGACGGCCTCTGTGATGCAGGGATGAAGAGAAACCGACCATTGCCGTCGGAATTGGTTAAATTTTGTGCTATATTCCGCGACCGCGATTTTTCATCTCAACACCGGTCGTCCGACATGCAAGCAGCCAAGCCGTTATTTGACTATCCAAAATATTGGGCCGAATGTTTCGGGCCAGCGCCATTCCTGCCGATGAGCAGGGAGGAGATGGATCAGCTTGGCTGGGATTCCTGCGACATCATCATTGTTACGGGAGATGCCTACGTCGATCATCCGTCGTTCGGCATGGCAATCATCGGCCGGCTGCTGGAGTCGCAAGGCTTCCGCGTCGGGATCATTGCCCAACCGAACTGGCAGTCCAAAGACGACTTCATGAAGCTCGGCGAGCCGAACCTGTTCTTCGGCGTCGCGGCCGGCAACATGGACTCGATGATCAACCGCTACACTGCCGACAAGAAAATCCGTTCCGATGACGCCTACACCCCGGGCGGCATGGCCGGCAAGCGTCCGGATCGCGCCAGTCTGGTCTACAGCCAGCGCTGCAAGGAAGCCTACAAGAACGTACCGATCGTGCTCGGCGGCATCGAAGCTTCGCTGCGCCGCATCGCGCACTACGACTACTGGCAGGATCGGGTGCGCAACTCGATCCTGATCGACGCCTGCGCCGACATCCTCCTGTACGGCAATGCCGAGCGGGCGATTGTCGAAGTCGCCCAGCGTCTGTCCTACGGTCACAAGATTGAAGACATCACTGATGTGCGCGGCACCGCGTTCATCCGTCGTGACACGCCTGCGGGCTGGTACGAAGTCGATTCCACGCGCATTGACCGTCCGGGCAAGGTCGACAAGATCATCAACCCGTACGTGAACACCCAGGACACCCAGGCCTGCGCCATCGAGCAGGAGAAGGGACCGGTCGATGATCCGGAAGAAGCCAAGGTCGTGCAGATTCTGGCCAGCCCGCGCATGACCCGCGACAAGACCGTGATCCGTCTGCCGTCGATGGAAAAGGTGCGTGGCGATGCGGTGCTGTACGCCCACGCCAACCGCGTGCTGCATTTGGAAACCAACCCGGGCAACGCCCGTGCGCTGGTGCAGAAGCATGGCGAAGTCGACGTCTGGTTCAATCCGCCACCGATTCCGATGACCACTGAAGAAATGGACTACGTGTTCGGCATGCCTTACGCACGTGTCCCGCACCCTGCGTACGGCAAGGAAAAAATCCCGGCCTACGACATGATCCGTTTCTCGGTGAACATCATGCGTGGCTGCTTCGGCGGCTGCACCTTCTGCTCGATCACCGAGCACGAAGGCCGGATCATCCAGAACCGTTCCGAAGAGTCGATCATTCGCGAAATCGAAGAGATCCGCGACAAGGTGCCAGGCTTCACCGGCGTCATTTCCGACCTCGGCGGCCCGACCGCGAACATGTACCGCATCGCCTGCAAGACGCCGGAAATCGAATCCGCGTGCCGCAAGCCGTCCTGCGTGTTTCCGGGGATCTGCCCGAACCTGAACACCGATCATTCCTCGCTGATCCAGTTGTACCGTAGCGCCCGTGCGTTGCCGGGTGTGAAGAAGATCCTGATCGCTTCCGGCCTGCGTTATGACCTCGCGGTCGAGTCGCCGGAGTACGTCAAGGAGCTGGTGACCCACCACGTGGGTGGCTATCTGAAGATCGCCCCGGAACACACCGAGGAAGGTCCGCTCAACCAGATGATGAAACCGGGCATTGGCAGCTATGACAAGTTCAAGCGCATGTTCGAGAAGTACACCAAGGAAGCAGGCAAAGAGCAGTACCTGATTCCGTACTTCATCGCCGCACACCCGGGTACCACCGACGAAGACATGATGAACCTGGCCCTGTGGCTCAAGGGCAATGGCTTCCGTGCCGACCAGGTGCAGGCGTTCTACCCGTCGCCGATGGCCACCGCCACCGCGATGTACCACTCGGGCAAGAACCCGCTGCGCAAGGTCAGCTACAAGAGTGACAGCGTGACCATCGTCAAGAGCGAAGAGCAACGTCGTCTGCACAAGGCGTTCCTGCGGTATCACGATCCGAAAGGCTGGCCGATGCTGCGTGAAGCGCTGCAACGCATGGGCCGTAGCGATCTGATCGGGCCGGGCAAGGATCAATTGATTCCGTTGCATCAGCCGTCTACCGACACCTACCAGAGCGCCCGTCGCAAGAACTCGACGCCGGCTGGCAGCCATAAAGTGGCGAAGGAAGGTAAAGAGAAGACCACCAGGATTCTCACTCAGCACACCGGCCTGCCGCCGCGTGCCAGTGATGGCGGCAATCCGTGGGACAAGCGTGAACAGGCCAAGGCTGCGGCGTTCGCCCGCAACCAGCAGGCTGCCAAGGAGCGCAAGGACGCGGCTAAAGGCAAAGGGCCGAAGCCGACACGCAAACCGGTCGTGCCACGCTAAACAGAACGCCAACCTTCGGGTTGGCGTTTTTTTTGAGTCAAAAGATCGCAGCCTGCGACAGCTCCTACAGTGGGATTCGCGTTTCCCTGTAGGAGCTGCCGCAGGCTGCGATCTTTTGATCTTCGCCACAATTAGGCGCAACTTCGCCAAACCATTTCCCCGCATCGCCCGATTTTGGTGCTGTACTGCCCTGAGCATTCCGCAAAAGCGCCCAAGCCTGTGCATGGCATAAGTCTTGCGCGCTTTCGAATACGCTTAGGCTCGCAGGAGGCACGCCGTGTCGATTCATGTCGCATTGCATCACGTCACGCATTACCGCTACGACCGCGCTGTCGAACTCGGCCCGCAGATCGTTCGCCTGCGCCCGGCTGCCCACAGCCGCACGCGGATTCTTTCGTATGCGCTGAAAGTCTCGCCCGAGCAGCACTTCATCAACTGGCAGCAGGACCCCCAGGGCAATTACCTCGCCCGGCTGGTGTTCCCGGAGAAAACCGACGAACTGCGCATTGAAGTCGACCTGCTGGCGGAAATGGCGGTGTTCAACCCCTTCGACTTCTTTCTCGAACCCTACGCCGAGAAAATTCCCTTCGCCTATGCCGCCGATGAGCGCAAGGAGTTGGCGCCCTACCTTGAAACCCTGCCGCTGACGCCGTCATTCAAAGCCTATCTGGACGGCATCGATCGCACGCCGCTGCCCGCTGTGGATTTTCTGGTCGCGATCAATCAGCGTCTGAGCGAAGACATCAACTACCTGATTCGCATGGAGCCGGGCGTGCAAACGCCGGAGCACACCCTCGAACATGCCTCTGGATCGTGCCGCGACTCGGCATGGCTGCTGGTGCAATTGCTGCGCAACCTCGGACTGGCGGCGCGGTTTGTCTCCGGTTACCTGATTCAACTGACCGCCGACGTGAAAAGCCTCGACGGACCATCCGGCACCGAGATCGATTTCACCGACCTGCATGCCTGGTGCGAAGTGTATTTGCCGGGCGCCGGCTGGATCGGCCTCGACGCCACGTCAGGGCTGTTCGCCGGTGAAGGGCACATTCCGTTGGCCTGTAGTCCCGATCCGTCCTCGGCGGCACCGATCAGCGGCATGGTCGAGCCTTGCGAAACCCGGTTCAGCCATGAAATGTCCGTGGAACGGATTTGGGAGGCGCCACGGGTCACCAAGCCCTACACCGACGAGCAGTGGCTGGCGATTCAGGCGCTGGGCCGGCAGATCGACGCCGACCTGCTGGAGGGCGACGTACGCCTGACCATGGGCGGCGAGCCGACCTTCGTCTCCATCGACGACCCGGACGGCGCCGAATGGAACACCGCCGCCCTCGGCGAAGACAAGCGTCGGCTCTCAGCCGAGCTGTTCCAGCGCATGCGTAAACATTACGCGCCGCAGGGGCTGGTGCATTTCGGCCAGGGCAAGTGGTATCCCGGCGAACAGCTGCCACGCTGGTCGCTCAATTGCTATTGGCGCCGCGACGGCGTGCCGATCTGGCGCAACAACGCGTTGATCGCCGATGAACAGCAGGATTACGCCGCCGATGGCGAACTGGCCGGACGCTTTCTGGCCAGTGTTGCCGAACGTCTGAAACTGCCTGCGCGGTTTGTGTTTCCGGCCTACGAGGACAATTTCTATTACCTGTGGCGTGAGGGCACTTTGCCGAGCAACGTCAGCGCCGAAGATTCGCGTCTGGAAGAACCGCTGGAGCGTGCGCGGCTGCGCAAAGTCTTCAGTCAGGGACTCGACAAGGTCATCGGCCAGGTGCTGCCGCTGGCGCGCACCGCCAAGGGCGATCAATGGCAGAGCGGGCGCTGGTATCTGCGCGACGAGCATTGCCGTCTGGTGCCGGGGGACTCTCCGCTGGGCTATCGTTTGCCGTTGGGCGCGCAGCCTTGGGTAAAAGCGGCCGAGTATCCGTTTATCCATCCGCAGGACCCGAACCAGGACTTCCCCGAGCTACCGCAGACTGCGCAACTCAACAGTCACGGCGAACCGGCCTCGGCTGACGAACGCCAACCGAAAATCGACGAATCCGCCGACTGGCTGACCCGCACCGCGTTCTGCGCCGAAGCCCGTGAGGGCCGTTTGTACCTGTTCATGCCGCCGCTGGAGCGGGTCGAGGATTATCTGGAATTAGTCGCTGCCATCGAAGCCACCGCTGAAGAGCTGCGCTGCCCGGTGCTGCTGGAGGGCTACGAGCCGCCCGGCGATCCGCGGCTGAGCAACTTCCGTATCACCCCGGACCCGGGCGTGATCGAGGTCAACGTGCAGCCGTCGGCGACCTGGGACGAGTTGGTCGAGCGCACCGAGTTTCTTTATGAAGAGGCGCGGCAAACCCGCCTGACCACTGAGAAGTTCATGATCGACGGGCGCCATACCGGCACCGGCGGCGGCAACCACTTTGTCCTCGGTGGCGCGACGCCGGCGGACTCACCGTTTCTGCGCCGCCCGGATCTGCTGCGCAGCCTGATCAGTTACTGGCACAACCATCCGTCGTTGTCCTATCTGTTTTCCGGCTTGTTCATCGGCCCGACCTCGCAGGCACCGCGCGTCGATGAGGCGCGTAACGACGCCTTGTATGAACTGGAAATCGCCTTCGCGCAGATGCCGGAGCCGGGCGAAGCGTGCGCACCGTGGCTGGTCGATCGACTGCTGCGCAACTTGCTGATCGACGTCACCGGCAACACCCACCGCGCAGAATTCTGCATCGACAAACTCTATTCGCCGGACGGCGCCACCGGGCGCCTCGGCTTGCTGGAGCTGCGCGCCTTTGAAATGCCGCCGCACGCGCGCATGAGTCTGGCCCAGCAATTGTTGTTGCGGGCACTGGTCGCACGTTTCTGGCGCGAGCCTTATGCGCCGTCGAAACTGGCGCGCTGGGGCACCGAACTGCACGATCGGTTCATGTTGCCGCACTTCATCGAACAGGATTTCGCCGACGTTATCGTTGAACTCAACAGTGCCGGTTATCCGCTGCGGGCCGAGTGGTTCGCGGCGCATCTGGAATTTCGTTTTCCCAAGGTTGGCGATTACGCGGTCAACGGTATCGAACTGGAGCTGCGTCAGGCCCTTGAACCGTGGCACGTGCTGGGTGAGGAGGGCACGGCGGGTGGCACGGTACGTTACGTCGATTCATCCTTGGAACGCTTGCAGGTCAAGCTCAAAGGCCTGCCACCGCAACGCTACCTGCTGACCTGCAACGGCATCGCGGTGCCATTGCATCCGACCGGGCGAGTCGGCGAGTTTGTCGCCGGCGTGCGTTACCGCGCCTGGCAACCGGCCAACTGCCTGCAACCGACCATACCTGTGCACGCGCCGCTGGTGTTCGACCTGCTCGATACGTGGATGGCGCGCTCTCTGGGCGGCTGTCAGTACCACGTTGCGCATCCGGGCGGGCGCAATTACGAATCGCTGCCGGTCAACGCCAACGAAGCGGAGAGCCGGCGCATGGCGCGTTTCTTCCGGGTGGGACACACCCCGGGGAAACTTCCTATACCCAATGTGGAAATAAACGACGAGCTACCGATGACAATCGATTTACGCCGTTTCTGAATCGCACACAGCGCCCGGATTTTTCGTCTATCCGGGCGTCATGTGCCTGCGTTAGTCTGACCTTTCCCTGCTGTCTGCCGAGCTTTCCATGCCTGACCTGCTAGACCGCTACCCGCTGACGGCGGGCACTTATCACGAATTGCTGGATGCCAGCGGTGCGGTGCGCCCGCATTGGCAGCGGCTGTTCGACCAACTGCAGCGCAGCACCCCGGCGCAACTGGTGCAGCGTCAGGCGTTGCTCGCGCGGCAGATTCAGGAAAACGGCGTCACCTATAACGTCTACGCCGATCCCAAAGGCGCGGATCGGCCGTGGGAACTGGATTTGCTGCCGCATGTGATTGCGGCGGATGAGTGGCAGCAATTGTCGGCCGGGATCGCCCAGCGAGCACGACTGCTCAATGCCGTGCTGGCCGATTTGTATGGGCCTCAGCGCTTGATCAGCGAAGGCTTGTTGCCGGCGGAACTGGTATTTGGTCACAACAATTTTCTGTGGCCGTGTCAGGGCATTGTGCCGCCGGACAGTGCTTTTCTGCATCTGTACGCCGTGGATCTGGCGCGCACGCCGGACGGGCGCTGGTGGGTGACGGCAGATCGCACGCAGGCACCCTCGGGTGCCGGTTACGCCTTGGAAAACCGCACCATTGTGTCCCGCGCCTTCCCCGAGTTGTACCGTGATCTGAAGGTGCAGCATCTGGCCGGCTTCTTTCGCACGTTGCAGGAAACACTTGCTCGACAGGCGCCCACTGATGACGAGGCGCCGCTGGTGGTGTTGCTGACGCCGGGGCGGTTCAACGAAAGCTATTTCGAACACCTCTATCTGGCGCGTCAGCTCGGTTATCCATTGGTGGAGGGCGGTGATCTGACGGTGCGTGATGCCACGGTCTACCTGAAAACCCTCAGCGGCCTGCGCCGGGTGCACGCGATAATGCGGCGGCTCGACGACGACTTCTGCGATCCACTGGAGCTGCGCACGGACTCGGCGCTTGGCGTCCCCGGCCTGCTTGAGGCGGTGCGGCAGGGGCGGGTGCTGGTCGCCAACGCGCTGGGCAGCGGCGTGTTGGAGTCGCCGGGGTTGCTGGGTTTTCTGCCAAGGATCAACCAATTCCTGTTCGGCGAAGAATTGATCCTGCCCTCCATTGCAACCTGGTGGTGTGGTGAGGCGCCGGTGCTGGCTCAGGCGCTGGAAAAACTGCCTGAACTGTTGATCAAACCGGCCTTTCCTTCACAAAGCTTCGCGCCGGTATTCGGCCGCGATCTGAGTGAAAAGCAGCGCCAATCCCTCGCTGAGCGCATGCAGGCGCGTCCTTACGCCTATGTTGCGCAAGAGTTGGCCCAGCTCTCCCAGGCGCCAATCTGGCAAGCCGAAGACGGCCAGTTGCAACCTCGAGCGATCGGTATGCGTGTGTACGCCGCGGCCAGCGGTGATGGCTATCGAGTGCTGCCGGGCGGGCTGACCCGAGTAGCGGCCGAGGCTGATGCCGAAGTGGTGTCGATGCAGCGCGGCGGGGCGAGCAAGGACACCTGGGTGCTGGGCGATCGTCCGCCGAGCGGCGAACAGTGGAAGACCCAGCGCAACGTCGGCGTTCACGATCTGGTCAGGCGTGATCCTTATCTGCCGTCGCGGGTGGTGGAAAACCTGTTCTGGTTCGGTCGTTACTGCGAGCGCTGCGACGACAGTGCGCGGCTGCTGCGCATCATGCTCGCGCGGTATGTCGACGGCGACGACCCGCAAGCGCTGCAAGCCGCGGTCGATCTCGGCGAGCGACTGTCACTGTTGCCGGACGAAGGTGAACTGCCGGAGCGTTTGCTGGCCGCGCTGCTCGGCGAAGACTGGTCGTTCAGCCTGCGCTCCAACCTGCAACGCTTGCAGTGGGCGGCTTCGCAGGTGCGCGGTAAACTCTCCCGGGAAAACTGGCAGGCGCTGGTCGAGTTGCAGCGTGAAGCGTTGGAGCTGGAGACCGACGAGCCGGATTTTGGCGAGTTGCTGGACTTTCTCAACCGTCTGGTGATGTCGCTGGCGGCGCTGTCAGGGTTTGCCCTGGACGACATGACCCGTGACGAAGGCTGGCGCTTCCTGATGATCGGTCGGCGTATCGAACGGCTGCAATTTCTCAGCAGCAGTCTGGCGGGGTTTCTGCGTGGCGCCGGTGCGTTCGATCAGGCCGGGCTTGAGTGGTTGCTGGAACTGGGCAATAGCAGCATCACTTACCGCTCACGTTATCTGGCGGTGGCGCAGTTGATTCCGGTGCTCGACCTGTTGCTGCTCGATGAACAGAACCCGCATGCGGTGTTGTTCCAGCTGAAACTGGTGACTCGTACGTTGAAACGCCTGAACGATGATTTCGGCGTGCCACGGGAGGCCGGATTGCCGCAACTGGTTGAACGTCTGGCACGATTTGATCTGGGCTGCCTGGAGAATCCATTGTTCGGAGCATCCAGCGTGCGCTCGGCGCTCGATGGTCTGGCGGATCTGCTGCAAGAGATCGCCGAAGCCAGTGGGCAAGTCTCGGATCGACTGGCCCTGCGCCATTTCGCCCATGTCGATGATGTCAGCCAGCGCACGGTGTCCGTCTGATGAGCGCGCATTACCAGATCTTCCACGACACCTGTTATCACTACGACAGCCCGGTTTCCCTGGCCCAGCAATTGGCGCACCTGTGGCCGCGCGAGTGCAGTTGGCAGCGCTGCACGCAACGACAATTGCTGATCAGCCCGCAACCATCGGCACGGCGCGATGAGCTGGATGTGTTCGGCAATCCGTTGACGCGGCTGGCGTTCGAGCGACCGCACGATGAGTTGCAGGTCAACGCCCGGCTCACCGTTGAAGTGCTGACGCGACTGTCGCTCGATTTCAATCAGTCTCCGGCGTGGGAGCTGACACGCAATGCACTGACCTACAGCAGCCAGCCGCTGCCCTCCGATCTGCTTGAGGCTTGCCGTTATCGCTTCCAGTCACCGTACGTGCATTTGAAACGCAGTTTCGTCGAGTTCTCGCAAAGCTGTTTTCCACCCGGGCAGCCGTTACTGTTGGGCGTGCAGGCTCTGATGCAGAAGATTTTCAGCGAATTCACCTTTGATGCCGAAGCCACTCAGGTGGCGACGCCGCTCGTGGAAGTGCTTGAGCGCCGTCGTGGGGTCTGTCAGGACTTCGCGCATCTGATGCTGGCCTGCTTGCGCTCAAGAGGCCTGGCGGCACGTTATATCAGCGGCTATCTGTTGACTCGGCCACCACCGGGGCAGCCACGATTGATCGGCGCCGATGCGTCGCATGCCTGGGTATCGGTGTTTTGCCCGGTGCTGGGCTGGGTGGATTTCGATCCGACCAACAATGTGCAGCCGGCGCTGGAGCACATCACTTTGGCGTGGGGACGGGATTTTTCTGATGTGTCGCCGTTGCGCGGGGTGATTCTGGGCGGGGGGAGCCATGATCCGGAAGTGCGGGTCACGGTGATGCCAGTCGAGTGACACAATCCCTGTGGGGGCGGGTTCTCGTGTGGTGTTCGGATGCGGAGGGGAGAACTGTGAGGGCCGGCGGTCGTACCGCCAGCCCCTTCACGGATCCGCGGGGTCTGATTTCGATCATCAAACCCGGTGGGGCTCAGGCGTCGGGCGCCTGATCTTTCGGTGCTTCGGTTGCATCAACATCATCATCCGTCGCCACTTCACCGTCAGGGTTCAGTGCCGCTTCTTCAGCTACTTGTTTCTTGCGCTGAAGCTTTTCCTCTTTCTTCTTTTCCTTTTCCAGGTCTCGTTGACGTTTGGCGAAGGAGTAATTGGGTTTGGCCATGGGCGATCCTCTAGGGTCGAAGGTGAGGTTGAGCGGCGCGTATTCTGCCCTGTATCGGTGCCCGGCGGTTAGCCGGGTTTTTGGTCGACCCACTTTGGCGTGACGGTCGGCTTCCAGTTATCCAGGGCGTGGAGCAGCGTTTGCGGCGATTCGCTCACTTGCAGCATGTCACGGTGTGGCTCGCGAACGAAGCCTTCGCCGACGATATGGTCGAGAAAAGCAGTAAGTTTGCTGTAGAAACCCTTCACTTCCAGCAGGCCCAAAGGCTTGCCGTGGTAGCCGAGCTGGCCCCAGGTCCAGACTTCGAACAGTTCTTCCAGGGTGCCGAGGCCACCGGGCAGCGCGATAAACGCGTCGCTGAGTTCGGCCATCCGCGCCTTGCGGGCGTGCATGCCGTCGACCACTTCCAGACGCGTCAGGCCTTTGTGACCGATTTCCTTGTCCATCAGGCTCTGCGGGATAATGCCGATCACCTCGCCACCGGCGGCCAGTGCGGCATCGGCCACGATGCCCATCAAACCGACGGCGCCACCGCCATAGACCAACGTCAACTTGCGCTCGGCCAATGCGCGACCAAGGGCCACGGCGGCTTCGGTATAAGCTGGGTCAGTGCCGGCGTTGGCACCGCAAAATACACAAACGGATGTGAGAGACATGCCTTTCTCCGGTATCGAATCAGTCGCACAGGGTACTGGCTGGCACGCCTCGATCCAAGGTTTAGCGTTCGCGCTCCGGCGATTCAAAGGTACCGCTGGCGCCACAGGCATAGGCGGCGAGCAAGCTGCACAACAGGCCGTTAAAGATCATGACAGACGCTCCGTTTCAGTGAGATGCGCCGATCATGGACTCAGCCGGGTGATCTGGCCGTTAGATTGTGTCGATGAGTGTCATAGCCTGAAAGTTGTATACAATTTTTGATTCAAGTCATAGGAACTTGCGAAGATTTCAGGCAGTCTTTCAACCATTAGTGTTTTTGTTAACCCTGCCTTGGAGATTCACCATGTTTTCCAAAGTTGTTGCGGTATCCCTGCTGGCGCTGGCCAGCAGCCAATTGATGGCTGCCGAGTGCAAAACCACCGTTGACTCCACCGACCAGATGTCCTTCAACACCAAGGCCATTGAAATCGACAAGAGCTGCAAGACCTTCACCATCGAACTGACCCACTCCGGCAGCCTGCCGAAGAACGTCATGGGCCATAACCTGGTGATCAGCAAAGAAGCTGACATGCAGCCGATCGCCACCGATGGCCTGGCTGCCGGTATCGACAAGAACTACCTGAAGGACGGTGATGCTCGCGTCATCGCTCACACCAAAATCATCGGCGCCAAGGAAACCGACTCGGTGACCTTCGATGTGTCGAAGCTCAATGCCAGTGAAAAATACGGCTTCTTCTGCTCGTTCCCTGGCCACATCTCGATGATGAAAGGCACTGTGACTCTGAAGTAATCAGGTTCACCGCGTCATCGTTCTTCGCGGGCAGGCCCGCTCCCACATTCGACCGCGATCAACTGTGGGAGCGAGCCTGCTCGCGAAAGGGCCAGCTGCATCGACAGATAATCTGGCCAAAGAAAAGCCCGCTGAGGATCACTCCCCAGCGGGCTTTTTCATTCGTTCACGGATTACGGTGCGAACGGCATCACGCGTTTGTGATGGGTCTTGTTGTACGTATCAACAATGATCTTGAACGCCTCTTCACGCAGCGGCTCACCGTGCAGGAACGCGTCTATCTCGGTGTAGGTCACGCCGTGGGACGCTTCGTCCGGTTTGCCCGGCGACAGGTCTTCGAGGTCCGCCGTCGGGACTTTCTCGACCAGCGACTCCGGCGCGCCGAAGCTGCGGGCGATCGCCCGTACCTGGTTTTTCACCAGACCGCTGAGCGGGGCGAGGTCGCAGGCACCGTCGCCGAACTTGGTGAAAAACCCCATTACCGCTTCCGCTGCATGGTCGGTACCGATCACCAGACCACCCGCCGCACCAGCAATCGTGTACTGCGCAACCATGCGCATCCGCGCCTTGGTGTTACCGAGCACAAAATCCACCGACACCGCGTGCTTGCCTTCGAACGCCGCGACTTCACTGGCCAGCGCTTTTACCGCCGGGCCGATGTTGACGGTGTGGCGTTCGTCCGGATCGATGAAATCCACCGAGGCCTGCGCGTCGTGCTCGTCGAACTGTGTTTCATACGGCAGGCGTACGGCGATGAACTTGTACGCATTGTCGCCGCTACGTTCGCGCAATTCGCGCATCGCGCGCTGGGCCAGCAGCCCGGCTGTCAGCGAGTCGACGCCGCCGCTTATGCCCAGCACCAGCGCCTTGAGCCCGGAATTGACCAGGCAGTCCTGAATGAAGGTAATGCGCCGGGCGATCTCGGCTTGCAGGGCCTGATGGTCGGCGAACGGCGGTTGCACCTTGAGCTGTTCAGCAATCTCACGCTGTACGGCTTGCATGAATTCACTCCTTGCTAGATAGACTGGAATCGGCAGGAACCTGGAAAACGTGTCGCAAATAGGCGACAAAATTCGGATCTTTGCAGTGGGTCTTGCCTGGCTCGTCGGAGATCTTTGCCACCGGTTGGCCGTTGCAGGCGGTCATTTTAAGCACGATGCTCATCGGTTCGACACCCGGAATGTCACAGGTCAGGTTGGTGCCGATGCCGAAGCTCACGTTGATCCGCTCGTGCAGTGCGCGGAATATCTCCAGCGACCGGGGCAATGTCAGGCTGTCGGAGAACACCAGCGTCTTGCTCATCGGGTCGATGCCGAGCTTGTGATAGTGGGCGATGCATTTTTCGCCCCAGGCCACAGGGTCCCCGGAATCGTGGCGCAAACCGTCGAAAAGCTTGGCAAAGAACAAGTCGAAATCACCAAGGAAAGCATCGGTGGTGATGCAATCGGTGAGGGCGATCCCCAGCAACCCCCGGTACTCGCGGACCCAGCAGTCGAGGGCGGCGATCTGGCTGTCTATCAGCCTTGGGCCGAGTTGCTGGTGCGCCATGATCCACTCGTGGGCCATGGTGCCCAGCGGTTTCATGTCCAGCTCGCGCGACAGGTGCACATTGCTGGTGCCGACGAATCGGCCGGGGAAATCGTGCTTGAGCACGTTCACCACTTCTTCCTGTACCCGGTAGGAAAACCGGCGACGGGTGCCGAAATCGGCGACCTGCAATTGCGATAGTTCATCGGCCGAAGCATTGGCGGTGAGCCAGTCGAACTTGCGATAGAGCTGTTCTCGCGCCTGTTCGAGCACGGTCTCGCGGTAGCGATAACGGTTGCGCACTTCGCTGACGATGGCCAGCAGCGGCACTTCGTAGAGGATCACATGCAGCCACGGTCCGCGCAGGCGGATAAACAGTTCGCCGTTTTCGATGCCGGTGTGCAGGTAGCGCAGATTGAAGCGGAACAAGCCGAGGAAGCGCAGGAAGTCCGGTTTCAGGAAGCTGATGCGCTCCAGAAAACTCAGTTGATCGGCGCTCAGACTCAGTTCGGCCAAACGCTCGATCTGAAAGCGGATCTCGGCCAGATACGGACGCAAGTCCTCACTGTTACGGCAACGAAACTCCCATTCGACTTCGACGTTGGGGTAGTTGTGCAGCACCGCCTGCATCATCGTCAGCTTGTAGAAGTCGGTGTCGAGCAGGTTCTGCACGATGCGATCGGCAAACACACTCTCGCTCATAACGGGGTCTCCAGGTGCGCCGCGCCGTAGCGCGGTCTCGAACAATGGCGCTAGTGGCGCATATCAGCGGTGGGGATTGCCAGCGCTTTTTTAGACAACATCAATCTCTGTGGGAGCGAGCCTGCTCGCGAAAGCGTCATGGCAATCGACATTGATATTGAATGTGACGGCCTTTTCGCGAGCAGGCTCGCTCCCACAGTTTGAATATGATCAGGCAATGGGACTGTCGATCTGCTCCAGCATCCATTTCACAAAATCCCTCACCTTGGGCACTTCCGCAGAATGTTCCGGGTAGGCCAGGTAATAGGCGTCGGTGCTGGGCATTGCATGCTGCCAGGGAATGACCAGTTTGCCGTCGGCCAATTCTTCTTCCACCAGAAAGCGTGGCAGCAGCGCTACACCGCAGCCGACCTGTGCGGCGCGGATGCACATGTAAAAGGTTTCAAAACGCGGGCCGTGGTAGCTGTGTTCGGTCTGATCACCCTGACTGTCGAACCAGTCGTGCCAGGCCTGTGGGCGCGAGGCATTCTGCAGCAGCACCAGGTCGGTGAGTTGCGTCGGATCAGTGAAAGGCTGGTCGGGCAAGCTGCCAGGCGCGCACACCGGCACAAGCTCTTCGCCGAACAGCTTCAGGCATTCAGTCCCCGGGCGTGAGCCTTGGCCGAAATAGAACGCCAGATCGCTGCGCCCTTGCAGCAAATCGTCGGCCTCCTGCTCGTTGCACAGGTCCAGATGGATCGACGGATGGCGCAAGCGCCAGCCTTTCAGGCGGGGGACCAGCCAGCGGGCGCCGAAGGTCGAAGGCGTGGAGACGCGCAGGACTTCGGTTTCACCGCCGTAGGAACGCAGGTAGTGGGTCGACATCTCTACCTGCGTGAGGATTTTTCTGACTTCCACCAGGTACAAATCCCCGGCCGGGGTCATCTGCAAACGCCGACGTATCCGGCGGAACAACAAGTGCTGCAACAATTCCTCTAGCTGCGCGACCTGTTTGCTGACGGCGCTTTGGGTGAGGTTCAGTTCCTCGGCGGCCCGGGTGAAACTCAGGTGCCGGGTCACGGCCTCGAAGCACTGCAATGCGGTGATCGAAGGCAAGTGGCGTTTGTTCAGCATGGCCGATCCTTTTCTTGTCTTTCTATGCGCAGCATGAATAAACGGAATGATATCTCGCGTAAAGGTCGTTTGTTGCCTCGCCGTACTGACGCTACAACTAAAGGCCTGCCCGGTCGTGAAAAACCGACCGCACACATTCAGTTTTTTGCTTGAGGAGTGACCCATGGTTGCCGCATTGCTTGATCGTCTTGGTGTGAACCCGGCCCTTTATCAGAACGGCAAAGTGCCGGTGCATTCGCCGATCGACGGCAGCCGCATTGCCGCCGTCAACTGGGAAGGCCCGGCCGAAGTCGAGCAGCACATCAGTCGCGCAGATCATGCGTTCGAAGCCTGGCGCAAGGTGCCGGCCCCGCGCCGCGGCGAACTGGTGCGCCAATTCGGCGAAGTGTTGCGCGAGTACAAAGCCGATCTCGGCGAACTGGTCTCGTGGGAGGCGGGCAAGATCACTCAGGAAGGCTTGGGTGAAGTGCAGGAGATGATCGACATCTGCGACTTCGCCGTCGGTCTGTCCCGCCAACTGTACGGCTTGACCATCGCCTCCGAGCGTCCGGGCCACCACATGCGTGAAACCTGGCATCCATTGGGCGTGGTCGGCGTCATCAGCGCCTTTAACTTCCCGGTTGCCGTGTGGGCGTGGAACACCACGCTGGCGCTGGTCTGCGGCAACCCGGTGGTGTGGAAACCCTCGGAGAAAACCCCGCTGACGGCGCTGGCCTGTCAGGCGCTGTTTGACCGCGTGGTGAAGAATTTCAGCGATGCTCCGGCGAGTCTCTGCCAAGTGATCATCGGTGGCCGTGACGCCGGTGAGGCGCTGGTCGATGACCCGCGAGTGGCGCTGATCAGTGCAACCGGCAGCACCCGCATGGGCCGCGAAGTGGCGCCGAAAGTCGCCGCGCGTTTCGCGCGCAGCATTCTCGAACTGGGCGGCAACAACGCGATGATCCTCGGCCCGAGCGCCGACCTCGACATGGCCGTGCGCGCAATCCTGTTCAGCGCGGTCGGCACTGCTGGCCAGCGTTGCACCACGTTGCGTCGCTTGATTGCCCACGAGTCGGTGAAGGAAGAAATCGTCACTCGCCTCAAGGCTGCGTACGCGAAAGTGCGTATCGGCCATCCGCTGGAAGGCAATCTGATCGGCCCGCTGATCGATAAACACAGCTTCGAAAACATGCAGGATGCGCTGGAGCAGGCGTTGAGCGAGGGCGGCCGGGTGTTCGGCGGCAAGCGTCAATTGCAGGATCAATTTCCCAATGCTTACTACGTTTCGCCAGCGATTGTTGAAATGCCGGAGCAGAGCGACGTGGTCTGCAGCGAGACCTTCGCGCCGATCCTGTACGTGGTCGGCTATAGCGATTTCGAGGAAGCGCTGCGCCTGAACAATGCTGTGCCGCAAGGCCTGTCATCGTGCATTTTCACCACGGATGTGCGCGAGGCCGAACGGTTCATGTCGGCGGTCGGCAGCGACTGTGGCATCGCCAACGTCAATATCGGCCCGAGCGGCGCGGAAATCGGCGGCGCGTTTGGTGGCGAGAAGGAGACCGGTGGCGGTCGTGAGTCGGGCTCCGATGCCTGGCGCGGGTACATGCGCCGCCAGACCAACACCGTGAACTATTCGCTGGAGTTGCCGCTGGCGCAGGGCATTACGTTCGACTGATATCAGGGCGGCTCTTTCCCTGTGGGAGCGGGCCTGCTCGCGAAGACCATGAGTCAGTCGACATCAATGTTGGCTGAAACGCCGCTTTCGCGAGCAGGCTCGCTCCCACAGGATCAGCAGTGTGTTTGGCAGGTTTCTGTTGGAGTCTGGCAATGCCGTTACGCGAAGAATGTCTGTGGGAAAAGCTCACGCCACTGAGGCCCGATAACACGGCGCTCAAGGGTGAAGTCAAGGTTGATGTCTGCGTGATCGGCGCCGGGTTCACCGGGTTGTCGGCGGCACTGCATCTGTTGGAAAAAGGCAAAACCGTCTGCGTGCTGGAAGCTCATCGTGCCGGTCACGGCGGCTCCGGGCGCAATGTCGGGCTGGTCAACGCCGGCATGTGGATCCCGCCGGACGAGATCGAAGCCGGTTTCGGCGAGGCGGTCGGCAGCCAGCTCAACAGCATGCTCGGGGCAGCGCCTTCACTGGTGTTCAGCCTTGTGGATAAGTACAAAATCGATTGCCAGCTACGCCGCGAAGGCACGTTGCACATGGCGCACAACGCCAAGGGCGAGGCGGATCTGCGCAGTCGTGAGCAGCAATGGAAACGCCGCGGCGCACCGGTCGAATTGCTGACCGGCAAGGCCTGTGAGCAAGCCACCGGTACCCAGAAAATCGCCGCTGCCCTGCTTGATCGTCGCGCCGGCACGCTCAATCCGATGGCCTATGTCACCGGGCTGGCGAATGCCGTGATGAGCCTCGGTGGGCAGATGTTTGATCATTCTCCGGTCACTCGACTTGAGCGCGTGGGGCAACAATGGTCAGTGCAGACCGAGCACGGTTCGGTGCTGGCCGAGCAAGTGGTGATCGCCTCCAACGCCTACACCGAAGGCGACTGGACCGAACTCAAGCGCAACTTCTTCCCCGGTTACTACTATCAGGTCGCCTCGGTGCCACTGACCGAAGATGCCGCGCAGGACATTCTGCCGGGCGGTCAGGGGTCGTGGGACACGCGGCAAGTGTTGAGCAGCATTCGCCGCGACAAAGAAGGGCGGTTATTGCTCGGCAGTCTCGGCAACGGCAATCAGAAACCGGCCTGGTTTCTCAAGGCCTGGGCCGATCGGGTGCAACAGCATTATTTCCCCAATCTGAAACCTGTCGAATGGGAATGCACCTGGACAGGGCGTATTGCGTTCACGCCCGATCACTTGATGCGCCTGTTCGAACCGGCGCCCGGTCTGGTTGCCGTCACCGGTTATAACGGCCGTGGCGTGACGACCGGCACCGTGGTGGGCAAGGCCTTCGCCGATTACCTGTGTAATGGCAATCCTCAGGCCCTGCCAATTCCCTTTGCACCGATGCAGCCGCTGGCAGGCGTGGGGTTGCGCAGTTGTCTCTACGAGGCCGGGTTTTCGCTGTATCACGCGGGCCAGTGCCTGCGCATCGTCATCTGATTGTTGAAATATGTTGCGTGGAGCGGCGCTTTTTCGCTTAGCGACTAGCCTGTAATGGTGCGGGTTGTAGCAGTCCCGCACCAGCAGTGTGCAGTTCGGTGACGCGGGCTGTTACAGGCTGGTTGCACGTCGATTGGTGCCGCGGTTGCAATGATGGCGCGAGCGGGTTGCGCCTGAAGAAATAAATGGTTTCACCTTCCGCGGTTTAGACGGTTGCACGCCCAATGAAAATGGGAACGAAACAGTCGAAATAACAAGAAAGCAGCGACTTTTTGAAGAATAAAAAACCGATGGCACGGCCCTTGCTCTGAGCATCAGGAGAAGTGAAGTCGCAGTGCCAACTAAAAAAAACCTTGGAGCACCACCTCATGTCCCAGACGTTTTACAAGAAAGGCTTTCTGGCCCTCGCAGTAGCTACTGCGTTGGGTGTTTCTGCGTTTGCTCAAGCTGATGTGAAAATCGGTGTAGCGGGACCAATGACTGGCGCCAACGCGGCATTTGGCGAGCAGTACATGAAGGGGGCACAGGCAGCGGCTGATGCGGTCAACGCAGCAGGCGGCGTCAACGGGGAGAAAATCGTACTGGTCAAAGGCGATGACGCCTGCGAACCGAAGCAGGCCGTGACGGTCGCCAAGGACCTCACCAACCAGAAAGTTGCCGGCGTGGTCGGTCACTTCTGCTCCTCTTCGACCATTCCAGCGTCGGAAATCTATGACGAAGCGGGCATCATCGCGATCACCCCGGGTTCCACCAACCCGCAAGTGACCGAGCGCGGCCTGAGCGCCATGTTCCGTATGTGCGGCCGTGACGACCAGCAAGGTATCGTTGCCGGCGATTACATCGTCGACGTGCTCAAGGGCAAGAAAGTCGTCGTGCTGCACGACAAGGACACCTACGGTCAGGGCCTGGCCGATGCCACCAAGGCCCAACTGGTCAAGCGCGGCGTGACCCCGGTGCTGTACGAAGGCCTGACCCGTGGTGAAAAAGACTTCAGCACCATCGTCACCAAAATCCGCGGCGCTGGCGCCGACGTTGTCTACTTCGGTGGTCTGCACCCGGAAGCCGGCCCACTGGTTCGTCAACTGCGTGAGCAAGGCCTCAAAGACGTCAAGTTCATGTCCGATGACGGCATCGTTACCGACGAACTGGTGACCACCGCTGGCGGCCCGCAATTCGTCGATGGCGTGCTGATGACCTTCGGCGCCGACCCACGCATGCTGCCGGACAGCAAGGCTGTGGTAGATGCCTTCCGCAAGGCTGGTACCGAGCCTGAAGGCTACACCCTGTACGCCTACGCTTCGGTCCAGACCCTGGCCGCCGCTTTCAACGGCGCCAAGTCCAACAAGGGCGAAGAAGCTGCTGCCTGGCTGAAGAAAAACCCGGTGAAAACCGTCATGGGCGAGAAAGCCTGGGACTCCAAAGGCGACCTGAAAGTCTCCGACTACGTGGTTTACCAGTGGGATAAGGACGGCAAATACCACCAGCTGGAAAAACAGAAGTAAGGGCTGACGTGATTGCCTGAACCCCACCAATCCAATGTGGGAGCGAGCCTGCTCGCGAAGACGGAATGACTGCCAACACATGTGTTGAATGATCGACCGCATTCGCGAGCAGGCTCGCTCCCACAGGAACGGTGTGGGACGGGCGGATCGTGGCTGACATTGCTCCGACGTAATTCTGTATTTTTCCTAGAAGGACCGCACATCAACGATGTGCAGGTTCTCACTGCGTGAGATTGCGTTATGGATGGTATTTTCCTGCAGCAACTGGTCAACGGCCTGACCCTCGGGTCGGTCTATGGCCTGATCGCCATCGGCTACACAATGGTCTACGGCATCATCGGCATGATCAACTTCGCCCACGGCGAGGTTTACATGATTTCTGCTTACCTGGCGGCAATCAGTCTGGCTCTGCTGGCGTACTTCGGTATCGAATCTTTCCCTCTGCTGATGCTCGGCACCCTGATCTTCACCATCGTTGTCACGGCGGTGTATGGCTGGGTCATCGAGCGTGTTGCCTACAAACCCCTGCGTAACTCCACACGGCTGGCGCCGCTGATCAGCGCCATCGGTATTTCGCTGATCCTGCAAAACTATGCACAGATCGCCCAAGGCGCCAAACAACAGGGCGTTCCGACGCTGCTGACCGGTGCATGGCGGGTTGAAGTCGGTACCGGCTTCGTACAACTGACCTACACCAAAGTCTTCATTCTGGTGGCCGCGTTCGTCGGCATGGGGCTGCTGACCTACATCATCAAGTACACCAAGCTCGGCCGCATGTGCCGCGCCACCCAGCAAGACCGCAAGATGGCCTCGATCCTGGGGATCAACACCGATCGGGTGATTTCCTACGTGTTCATCATCGGTGCCGCCATGGCTGCACTCGCTGGTGTGCTGATCACCATGAACTACGGCACCTTCGACTTCTACGCCGGCTTCATCATCGGCATCAAGGCGTTCACCGCAGCGGTACTCGGCGGGATCGGCTCGCTGCCCGGCGCCATGTTGGGCGGGATCATCCTCGGCATCTCCGAGTCGCTGTTCTCCGGCTTGGTCAACTCCGACTACAAAGACGTGTTCAGCTTCTCGCTGCTCGTACTTGTTCTGGTCTTCCGGCCGCAGGGCCTGTTGGGCCGTCCTCTTGTGTCGAAGGTGTAAGCGATGTCTTCAACCACTAAAAAATCCATTGATGTCAAAAAAAGCCTGGTTGAGGCGATTCTGGCCGGTCTGATTGCCTTGATTGTTTTCGGGCCAATTGTCGGTGTCGTACTCGACGGTTACAGCTTCAACCTTGAAATGACCCGCGTGGCCTGGATCATTGCCATCGTCATGGCCGGCCGCTTTGCCCTCAGCCTGTTTCTGCAAACGCCCAAGGGCCTGAAAATTCTCGACGGATTCGAGAGCGCCGGGTCGGGTGTGCATGTATTGCCCGCCGATCATAAATCAAGCCTACGCTGGATTATCCCGCTGGTGGTTCTGCTGGCAGTGGCCGTGCCGTTCTTCTCCAACTCGTACCTGCTTGGCGTGGTCATCCTCGGGTTGATCTATGTGCTGTTGGGGCTTGGGCTGAACATTGTGGTTGGCCTGGCCGGCTTGCTCGACCTTGGTTACGTGGCGTTCTACGCCATCGGTGCCTACGGTCTGGCGCTCGGTTATCAATATCTGGGGCTGGGTTTCTGGACGGTGCTGCCGCTGGCGGCGATCACCGCGGGGCTTGCCGGCTGCATCCTCGGTTTCCCGGTGCTGCGCCTGCATGGCGACTATCTGGCGATCGTGACCCTGGGCTTCGGTGAGATCATTCGTCTGGTCCTCAACAACTGGCTGTCCCTGACCGGCGGCCCGAACGGCATGGCGGCGCCGCTGCCGACGTTCTTCGGTCTGGAACTCGGCAAGCGCGCGAAGGATGGCGGGGTGCCGTTTCATGAGTTTTTCGGCATCGCTTACAACCCGGACGTGAAGTACTACTTCATCTACGCGGTGCTGTTCCTCGTGGTGCTGGCCGTGCTGTACATCAAGCATCGACTGGTGAAGATGCCGGTCGGTCGCGCTTGGGAAGCCCTGCGTGAAGATGAAATCGCCTGCCGCTCGATGGGCCTCAACCACGTACTGGTCAAGCTCTCGGCCTTCACCATCGGCGCGTCGACGGCGGGTCTGGCGGGTGTGTTCTTCGCGACTTATCAGGGCTTCGTCAACCCGACCTCGTTTACGTTCTTCGAATCGGCCCTGATCCTCGCCATCGTCGTGCTCGGCGGCATGGGCTCGACCATCGGTGTGGTGATTGCAGCGTTTGTGCTGACCGTCGCCCCGGAACTGCTGCGCGGGTTTGCTGAGTATCGCGTGCTGCTGTTCGGCATTCTGATGGTGTTGATGATGATCTGGCGACCACGCGGGTTGATTCGCATCAGCCGTACCGGGGTCAAACCACGCAAAGGTGCCATTCACTACGAGAGGACTGCGCCATGAGTGAAGTCGTACTCTCTGTTGAAAAACTGATGATGCATTTCGGTGGCATCAAGGCGTTGAGCGATGTCAGCCTGAAGGTCAAACGCAACTCGATCTTCGCCCTGATCGGCCCCAACGGTGCCGGCAAGACCACGGTGTTCAACTGCCTGACCGGTTTCTACAAGGCGTCCGGTGGCAAGATCGAACTCAACGTGCGCGGGCAGCAGACCAACGTCATTCAGCTATTGGGTGAGTCGTTCAAACCGACCGACTTCGTTTCGCCGAAAAGCTTTCTCAGCCGGATGTACTACAAGATGTTCGGCGGCACCCATCTGGTGAACCGCGCAGGCCTGGCTCGTACCTTCCAGAACATTCGTCTGTTCAAGGAAATGTCCGTGCTGGAAAACCTGCTGGTGGCCCAGCACATGTGGGTCAACCGCAACATGCTCGCCGGCATCCTTAACACCAAGGGCTATCGCAAAGCCGAAAGCGACGCGCTGGATTGTGCGTTCTACTGGCTGGAAGTGGTCGATCTGGTCGACTGCGCCAACCGTCTCGCCGGTGAGCTTTCGTACGGCCAGCAACGCCGTCTGGAGATCGCCCGGGCCATGTGCACGCGGCCGCAGATCATCTGCCTCGACGAACCGGCCGCCGGCCTCAACCCTCAGGAAACCGAAGCGCTGAGCGCAATGATCCGGCTGCTGCGCGACGAGCATGATCTGACCGTGGTGCTGATCGAACACGACATGGGCATGGTAATGAGCATTTCCGACCACATCGTGGTGCTGGACCACGGCATCGTTATCGCTGAAGGCGGACCTGAAGCTATCCGTAACGACCCGAAAGTGATTGCCGCCTACCTGGGCGCCGACGAAGAGGAGCTGGTATGAGCCAACCGATCCTCGAACTGAAGAACCTGGACGTGTTCTACGGCCCGATCCAGGCACTCAAAGGCGTTTCGCTGCAGATCAATGAAGGGGAAACCGTCAGCCTGATCGGCTCCAATGGAGCGGGTAAATCAACATTGCTGATGTCGATCTTCGGCCAGCCCCGGGCGGCGAACGGGCAGATCATTTATCAAGGCGTCGACATTACCCAAAAGTCATCGCACTACATCGCGTCCAACGGCATTGCGCAGTCGCCGGAAGGACGGCGGGTGTTCCCTGACATGACCGTCGAGGAAAACCTGTTGATGGGCACCATCCCGATTGGTGACAAGTATGCCAAAGAGGATATGCAGCGCATGTTCGAGCTGTTCCCACGGCTTGAAGAGCGGCGCACGCAGCGGGCGATGACCATGTCCGGCGGTGAACAGCAGATGCTCGCCATTGCTCGCGCATTGATGAGCCGACCGAAGTTGTTGCTACTCGATGAACCGAGCCTGGGTCTGGCACCGATTGTTGTGAAGCAGATCTTCGCGACCCTGCGGGAACTGGCCAAAACCGGCATGACGATTTTCCTCGTCGAGCAGAACGCCAACCATGCGTTGAAGCTGTCGGATCGGGCGTACGTGATGGTCAACGGCGAGATTCGCCTGACGGGCACCGGTAAGGAGTTGCTGGTGAACGAGGAGGTGCGTAACGCCTATCTGGGCGGGCACTGAGTTACATCGTTATGCACAAGCCCCGACGCGCGAGCCTCGGGGCTTTTTTATCCTTCAAATTCAACACAACCCCCTGTGGGAGCGAGCCTGCTCGCGAATGCGGTGTATCAGTCACCTGATTATCTGCATGTGCCATCGACTTCGCGAGCAGGCTCGCTCCCACGGGTGAATTGTGTAATTTCCAGAATTGTGGAAAACAAATTCCGCTACCTGCCAAAGCGCGACATATAGACGCTGCAAATGGCTGTTTTTCCACAGTTTTGACTTGTCCCCGTTTGCTGTGGAGCTGGCTGTGAATAACGTGGGAGTAGCTGGCTGAATCCCTTTAAAACCGTGGCTTTCAGGCGTGTGGTTGTTTTTTGATCAGGTGTTTTTGCTGGAGTGGCAGACGTCTTTGTCAACCTTTTTGTGGGGGCTGCATCGCCGCACTTTTGATGGGTGCAAGCCTGTGGATAAGTCTGTGATTAAACTCTGGAAAGACCCCGCTAAGGGCCGTAATTACTGGCCTCGCGCAATCACTGCTCCAACCGACCTGTCGTGCAAAATGCCATGTCCCGCACAGGTAGCGCTCCATGGTCAAGCAAAAAACTTTCCATTTCGCCCGCAAAGCCTTGTGTGGCGCGGCTTTGCGCGCTTCCACTTGCCCCCGGAAACTGTGGAAGGGACTGTGGATAACATGCGTGCACATGGCTACAGGCCACGCTGGCTATGGCGTCGGAACGATTGTTTGTTTTTTATACAGTGAGCGGGTGTTGCCCGTGCTTGCGCGGCCGGGCATGCTGCCTGCTGATTTTCTATTCCAATGGCTGCCCTCGCGGTCGAAGCAAGGAGAACACGATGTCCAACACCCTGTTTATCACCGGCGCGACGTCCGGTTTTGGTGAAGCTTGCGCCCGTCGTTTTGCCGAGGCTGGCTGGAAACTGGTGCTAACCGGTCGTCGTGAAGAACGCCTCAACGCTCTGTGCGCTGAGTTGTCCAGGCAGACTGAAGTGCATGGCCTGGTGCTTGATGTGCGCGATCGCAAGGCGATGGAGGAGGCGATTGCCAACCTGCCGCCATCGTTCGCCAAACTGCGTGGCCTTATCAACAACGCGGGCCTGGCGTTGGGCGTGGACCCTGCGCCGAAATGCGATCTGGATGATTGGGACACCATGGTCGACACCAACGTCAAAGGCCTGATGTACGCCACTCGCTTGCTGTTGCCGCGCCTGATCGCCCATGGTCGTGGCGCTGGCATCGTCAACCTCGGCTCCATCGCCGGCAACTATCCGTACCCTGGCAGCCATATCTACGGCGCGACCAAAGCGTTTGTTAAGCAGTTTTCGCTGAACCTGCGCTGCGACTTGCAGGGCACCGGCGTGCGCGTCAGCAACATTGAGCCGGGGCTGTGCGAGAGCGAATTCTCGCTGGTGCGTTTTGCCGGTGATCAGGAACGGTACAACGCCACCTACGCCGGGGCCGAGCCGATCCAGCCGCAAGACATCGCCGAGACGATTTTCTGGGTGATGAATGCGCCGGCGCATATCAACATCAATAGCCTGGAATTGATGCCGGTGAGCCAGACCTGGGCCGGGTTTGCCATCGAGCGGAACAAGGCTTAAGAGCGCATAACGGCTATCGCTGGCTAGCCAGCTCTCACAGGTAACAAGTCGACTACAAGGTTTGTGTACACCGACGATCCTGTGGGAACTGGGTTGCCAGCGATGGGCCAAAACAGGCAATAAATCCCGATAAGGTAGACTCCTCTCCCAGCAACCCCACCGCACCCCGCGGTTTTCAAGGTTTTTAGAGGAGGCTACGTGAGTAACCGAGGTGAGCAGTCGCTGCTCAAACAATCGACCATCCTGATGTTTGCAGTGTCGATTGCCGGGATCGTCACCGGTTTTGTTTCAGGTTCGCAATCCATCCTGTTCGATGGTTTTTTCTCGCTGATCGCAACCTTCATCAAAGTACTGATGCTGATCACTGCCAAGCTGATCGCCAAGGAAAGCAATCACCGTTTCCAGTTCGGCTTCTGGCATCTGGAGCCCATGGTGCTGCTGATTGAAGGCAGTTTCCTGCTGTTGATTGCCATCTACGCGTTTCTCAACGGTGTGTTCGGCATCATCGACGGTGGCCGGGACATTGAGTTGGGGCTGGTGATCATCTATGCCGCCGTGTTTACCGTGGTCGAGTTCGCGTACTTCTTCTACGTGCGTCGGCGCAATCGCAAGCTCAAATCCAGCCTGATCCAGTTCGACAACATCAGTTGGCTGGTGGACGCGATGCTTTCTGTGGGCCTGTTGATCAGTTTTCTCACGGCGCTGCTGCTCAAGTCCCAGGGCTATGGCGAATGGGCGGTTTACGTCGATCCGCTGATCCTGATCGTACTGGCCCTGACCATGCTGACACCGGCCTTCAAGATCCTCGGCCCGGCATTACGCGATGTGCTTGGCATTGCACCGGACACGCTGAATGACCACGTGCGCCAGGTGATGGACGCGGCGAAGGCCGAGCATGGTTTCGACGATTATGTGTCTTACGTGCAGAAGCACGGACGGGCGCGGTTTATCGAGATTCATGTGGTGTTGCCGGCGGATTACCGGCTGGAGAACGTCGGGCAACTGGATGCCCTGCGTGAAGAGATTTCCGCGAAGCTGGGCAAACCGGATGCGGCGCGATGGTTGACCATCAGCTTCACGGGCGACAAGAAGTGGATCGCCTAGACACCGTATAACGGCCATCGCGAGCAGGCTCACTCTTAAAGAGGAATTCATTCCAACTATAGGAATGAGCCTGCTCGCGATAACGGTAGATCAATCAAAGAAGATATTCAGCCAGGCCGCGGTAGCACGTCGCCAGGTGATACGGGGTGGTCGAGGGCATGTCCTTGCGGCTGACTTCGCCCTGCTCATCGCGGCACTCATGCCAGCCACCGGCATGCAGAAAGCGCTGTTGCAATGCCTGCAATTGATGCAGCACCACGGCTTCGCTGTCGGGGCGCAAGGTCAGCGCGCGCAGATATTCGGCCTGCGCCCAGATCCGCTGAGTCGAATCTTTTGGACGTCCGTCCATTTCCAGATCAAGCATCGCCCGCACCGCACCGCTGGGCTGCTCCACGCCGAATTGCTCGGTGAAGGCAAACGCCTTATCAAGCGCCGAATGCAATTTCGAACCGCGCAGCAACGCTGACGATTGCAGCAGGAAATACCATTCGAACTGGTGCCCTGGCTCGTACCAGTTATCCACAGCGCCCAAAGGTTTTTCCATCAACACGCCATGTTGCGGGTCGATGAAACGCTTGTGCATGGCTGTGCATAACTCAAGTAGCGCCTGTTGCGTAGCGCTGTCCTGGCGCACGTGCAGAGTGGCGAGGAAGGCTTCGGCCAGGTGCATCAACGGGTTTTGCAACGGGCCGGTTTCGAGGGTGAGCCAGTTGCGGTCAAGGCAGGCTTCGTAAAGGCCATCGCCGGTGGCGAAACGCTGACCGATGACTTCCAGCGCGGCGTTCAACGTCGATTCCACCAGCGGCTCGCGGGATTTTTCCCAGTAATGCGCGCAGGCAAACAGGATGAACGCGTGGGTGTAGAGATCCTTGCGCTGATCCAGCGGTTTGCCCTGGGCATCGATGCTGTAGAACCAGCCGCCGTGCTCGGCATCGTGGAAGTGTCGTTGCAGAGAACGGAACAGCGCGGCCGCACGCTCTTCTGCGTTATCCACAACGCCGATCAGGCTGGAAAACAGATACAGCTGCCGTGCACAGGCCATCGCCCGATAACGTTGCGCTGGCAAGGGCTGGTGCGCGGCGTCGAGTGCTTCGTAGGGCAATGCCATCTCGGCATTCCAGCCCGGGCCTTGCCAGAGCGGCACGATCACGTTGACGAAGTGCTGCTGCACCTCGGTGAACAGGGCGGTCAATTCAGGCAGGGATTTGGAGCGGGAAGCATGGGGCATTGGCGGACGTCGTCACGGCTGGGGCGATTGCGCGACATGGTAGCAGAGCGGCAGCCTTTAGAGGCTCGGAGTCTGATCGGTCGTCATCGCTGGCAAGCCAGCTCCCACAGGGATCTTCGGTGTTCACATGATTGTGGCTACACCAAATGAGCTGTGGGAGCTGGCTTGCCAGCGATGAGGCCGGTACAGGCGACAGAGATCAGCCAGCCAGCAACCAGACCCCGGTCGCCGCCGAAGCCGCACCTGCCAAGCGCACCAGTGGCGCCGCAGCCTGCGGCAACACGCGGACCACGCCATAACCGGCCGCATGCAGGGCCGCAGTCGCAGCTACAAAACCTGCCGCGTACGCCCAAGGGCTGCTCATCTCCGGCAACTCAAGGCCATGCGCGACACCATGGAACAACGCAAACAGCGCCGTCGCCGCTACCGCCATTACCAGCGGCGGACGCACCGCCAGCGCCACGGCCAGGCCCAGCGCCAGCACCGATGCGGCGATCCCGCTTTCCAGCGCCGGCAGTTCCAGCCCTTCAAAACCGAGCATGCCGCCGATCAGCATGGTGCCGACAAAAGTGCAAGGCAGCGCCCAGCGCGCCGCGCCTTTTTGCTGCGCGGCCCACAAGCCGACGGCGACCATCGCCAACAAGTGGTCGAGGCCGCCAATCGGGTGGCTGATGCCCGCGATCAAGCCGCTGTCGCCGTGACCCGGATGTGCGAAGGCCAGTGCCGGGGTCAGCAGTAGCGCAACGGCGCTGAAAATACGTTTGAGTGTCATGGATAAGCTTCCTTGTTGATAAATGAATCAGGCTGCGGTCAGCAAGCCCTGGCGTTCGATGAAGGCGATGATTGCGTCCAGACCCTGACCGGTTTTCTGGTTGCTGAACACGAACGGCTTGCCGTTGCGCATGCGTCGGGTGTCGCTATCCATCATTTCCAGCGAGGCACCGACCAGCGGCGCCAGGTCGATCTTGTTGATCACCAGCAGGTCAGATTTGCAGATGCCCGGCCCGCCCTTGCGCGGCAACTTGTCGCCGGCCGAGACGTCGATCACGTAGATGGTCAGGTCAGACAGTTCCGGGCTGAACGTCGCCGACAGGTTGTCGCCGCCGGACTCCACCAGAATCAGGTCCAGCCCTGGAAAACGCCGGTTCAACTGATCGACCGCTTCTAGGTTGATCGAGGCGTCTTCGCGGATCGCCGTGTGCGGGCAGCCGCCGGTTTCCACGCCGATGATCCGCTCCGGCGCCAGCGCTTCGTTGCGCACCAGAAAGTCGGCGTCTTCGCGGGTGTAGATGTCGTTGGTGACCACGGCGAGGTTGTAGCGCTCGCGCAAGGCGAGGCACAGGGCCAGGGTCAGCGCGGTTTTACCGGAACCGACCGGGCCGCCGATACCGATACGCAAAGGTTGTGTGTTCATACGGCTTCTCCAAAATAAAAGGCCCAAAATGACGGGCCCTAGGAACGGAACAGACGGCTGTACTGGCGCTCATGGGCCATGCACGTCAGGGACAGGCCGAACGCGGCGCTGCCCATGTGTTCGGGTTTGATGTGGGTCGCGTCTTGCTGCGCCTGTTGCAGCAGCGGCAGCAATTCGCTGGTCAGGCGCTGGGCGGCTTGCTGGCCCAGCGGCAAGGTTTTCATCAGCACGGCGAGCTGGTTTTCCAGCCAGCTCCACAGCCAGGCGGCGAGGGCGTCTTGGGGGCTGATCCCCCAGGCGCGAGCAGCCAGTGCCCAGCCGAGCGCCAGATGCGGTTCGGCGCATTGCTCGAGAAAGCTGCGCGCCGGCGCGTCGAGTTCTGGCAAGCCGTTGAGCAACTGCTGCAGCGAGTAACCCATCTGCCGACTTTCCAGGTGCAACTCGCGAGTCTCGCGGCTGGCACGGTGGGTTTCGCAGATTTGCTGCAGTTCGCCCCAGTTTTCCTCGGCGGCAGCCTGGCAATGGGCAAGCAGCAGCGGTGCTTCGAAACGGGCGAGATTGAGCAGCAACTGATCGCTGATCCAGCGGCGGGCGCTGTCCGGGTTGTTCACGCGGCCGTTATCCACAGCCATTTCCAGGCCTTGCGAATAGCTGTAGCCGCCAATCGGCAATTGCGGACTGGCCAGGCGCAGCAGCGCCCAGGCTGGGTTCATAAACGAACGCCGAACTGGTGCAGTTTTGGCGCGTAGTTGAAATCTTCGTCGCCGTGCCGCGAATGGTGATGGCCGCCGCCGTAGGCACCGTGTTCCGGTTGGAACGGGGCCTCAAGCGCTTCGACCTGCGCACCGAGTTGTTCCAGCATGGCTTTGAGCACGTAGTCGTCGAGCAAGCGCAGCCAGCCATCGCCGACTTGCAGGGCGACGTGGCGATTGCCCAGGTGATACGCGGCGCGGGTCAGTTCGAAGGCATTGGCGCAGGTGACGTGCAGCAGTTGTTCGGCGCGGGCGCAGACACGGACGATGCGACCGTCCTCGGCTTGTAGGCATTCGCCGTCATACAACGGCGGCTGCCCTCGCTCCAAAAACAACCCGACGTCTTCGTTCTCGGCACTGAAACAGCGCAAACGGCTCTTGCTTCGGGCTTCGAAGGTCAGGTGCAACTCGGCGGCCCAGACGGGTTGAGGGTCGATTCTGCGATGAATCACCAACATCGGAAAGCTTCCAGCAGTGGACAATACTCAGGCTAGAGCAAGGGGCTTGCCAATCGGACGATATGTAGGAAATCCCTGTAGGATCGTAGAGGGTGTTGCAGGATGTTGCGGGGATTTGAAGCGTTTTGGTGCATGAAGATTTTTACATGCACCAAATAGAGGCTGTGACGCTGAGCCATTGTGGGAGCGAGCCTGCTCGCGAAGGCAATCTTTCAGTCACCGGAAAGGGTGAATGACAAACCGTTTTCGCGAGCAGGCTCGCTCCCACAGGGGAATTCGGCTACATCACAAAGAGAGGGGGCTATTCAGTACTGCCCAGGCCTTGCCAGTGCTTGAGCCCGATGAAGATGAAGCGCAACTGCTGGGTGATCTTCGCCTGGGGCGTCAAATGCTCGGGCAAGGCGTCGGCTGGCGGGTCAATGATGTCCGGCAGGGTGGCGAACACCGATTTGACGATCAGATCGGCCATCACGCTCAGGCCGTCAGCGTCCAGATGCTGAAGCTTGGGCATCATCGTCAGGTCGGCCGCGAGGTCGGAGCTGATGTTCTCGCGCAGACGGCCAATCGCCTGGCGCACCGGCAGCGAACCACCGTACTGCTCGCGCGCCAGAAACAGGAACTGCGAACGGTTGGCGCTGACCACATCGAGGAAGATCCGCACCGACGCATCGATGATGCCGCCCATGACGAATTCGTTATGGCGCACCAAGCGGATGGTTTCGCGGAAGGTCTGGCCCACTTCGCTGACCAGCACCAGACCGAGTTCGTCCATATCGGCAAAATGCCGATAGAAACCGGTGGGCACGATGCCGGCGGTTTTCGTCACTTCGCGCAGGCTCAGGCTGCCGAATCCTCGGCCGCTTTCCATCAAGTGGCGGGCAGCGTCCATCAGGGCGTTGCGGGTCTGTTGCTTCTGTTCGGCGCGGGGCAGCATCGCAGGTGTGTTCTTTGGCAGGACAAGCGCCGCACTCTAGCAAATCGGCTTTATCGGCGTCGAACGGCAGCGGGGCAGGTAGCGGGGAAATGGCGACTTATTGAGGGCTGCGGCTAAAAAGGCAAAAGCCCAATCCGGGGATTGGGCTTTTTTTCAGGGCCGCCATGGGCTCAGCTCACAGCGCTGTTGCGTTCGATCACACGGTCACCACCACCTTCGGCAAGCGCTTGGCCTTGTGGGGTTTTGTCATAGCCGTCTTCGACCAGACCTTTTTCTTCCAGACGATTACGACCGTTTTCGGCCACAGCCTGGCCTTGTGGGGTGTTGTCGTAGCCGTCTTCAACCAGACCTTTTTCTTCCAGACGATTGCGACCGTTCTCGGCAAGTTGACCTTGTGGCGTTTTGTCATAGCCGTCTTCGGCCAGGGTTTGGCTGAACACCGAGTGGCTGTCTTTGACTTGCGGAGTGGCTTGTTCGGCAGCGGGCAGAGCGAAAGCAGTGCTGGCTAGCATCGAAAGGGTAAGACTCAGTAGTAATTGGCGTTTCATGATGGGTTGCTCCTTGGGAGGGCGATAAAGTGGGTACGAGGGCAATGCTACTCTCGATAAGTCGATATAAAAGTTCATAAACGCAATGGTAATAATCAACAGAATTGATTGTTCAAGCGGGAGGCTCTAGAACGGGCCTTCCAGAGGGGCGCTTTTGCACCGCAGTGGGTATTTTCGACCCACTCGTGCCTCGCAAAAGTGCGGGTGGCGGTAACGCTGCCTGACCGATCGGTCGGATTTGGCGCGGCTTTTTGCGTCTTAATCGGTCTTTCGATTAAACCTGCGGGCCTTTTGCCAGTCACAGATTTCATAGGGGCCGCTTTGGCCCGCCGTTTCAGCCGTACGCCGTGGCTTGGGCGTGCGGTCGTGATCAGGAGTTTTGTGCATGACGCGCACTGGAAAAATCTTCAGCTGGACCTTCTCCATCCTCGTACTGCTATTGGCTGTACTGGTGCTGATCATCGTGTTCTTCGACTGGAACCGGATCAAACCGCCGCTCAATGCCAAAGTCTCGGAAGAATTGCACCGACCGTTTGCCATCAACGGCAACCTTGCGGTGATTTGGCAACGCGAGCCGGATGAAGGCGGCTGGCGCGCCTGGGTGCCTTGGCCGCATGTGGTCGCCGAGGATTTGAGCCTGGGCAACCCGGACTGGTCGAAGCAGCCGCAGATG
Source organism: Pseudomonas sp. MF6776 (assembly GCF_016613125.1). Taxonomy (NCBI): domain Bacteria; kingdom Pseudomonadati; phylum Pseudomonadota; class Gammaproteobacteria; order Pseudomonadales; family Pseudomonadaceae; genus Pseudomonas; species Pseudomonas sp. MF6776. Next base: position 63,359 of record NZ_JAENSQ010000011.1, on the reverse strand, counting down.
GTCACGCTCAAGCGCGTCGAGTTGCGTATTTCGCCGTTGGCCTTGCTGGCGCAACGTGTGGTGATCCCGCGCATCGACCTGACCGAACCCAACGCCGAGTTGCAACGCCTGGCTGACGGCCGCGCCAACTGGACGTTCAAGTTCGATCCCAAGGATCCGAATGCCGAGCCGTCGAACTGGGTCGTTGATATCGGCGCCATCAAGTTCGACAAGGGCCACGTCACGCTTGACGATCAGACCTTGAGGACCAACCTTGATGTGTTGATCGATCCACTGGGCAAGCCGATTCCTTACAGCGATATCGTCGGCGACAAAGCGGCGAAAACCACTCAGGACAAGGTTGGCGTGCCGCAGGATTACGCTTTTGCATTAAAGGTGAAAGGTCAGTATCACGGCCAGAATCTCAGTGGTCAGGGCAAAATCGGCGGGCTGCTGGCCTTGCAGGACTCGAGCAAACCGTTCCCGCTGCAGGCCCAGGCGAAAATCGGCGATACCCGCATTGAACTGGCCGGCACCCTGACCGATCCGCTCAATCTCGGCGCCCTCGACCTGCGTCTGAAACTGGCCGGTGACAGCCTCGGTAACCTCTATCCGCTGACCGGAGTGACCCTGCCGGACACGCCTCCGTACGCCACCGATGGTCATCTCATCGCCAAGTTGCACGATGATGCCGGCGCGAAATTCACCTATGAAAAATTCAACGGCAAGATCGGCAGCAGCGACATCCACGGCGACCTGACTTACGTTGCCAGTCAGCCTCGGCCCAAGCTCAGCGGCGCGCTGGTGTCCAACCAACTGCTGTTCGCTGACCTCGGGCCGTTGATCGGTGCCGACTCCAACGACAAGCCAAAAACTGGCAGTGCACAGAGCAAGCAACCGGCGGACAAAGTCCTGCCGGTGGACGAATTCAAGACTGACCGCTGGCGCGCGATGGATGCCGATGTCGAGTTCACTGGCAAGCGTATCGTCCACAGCGAAAAACTGCCGTTCACCGACCTTTATACCCATCTGATACTCAACGACGGCGAACTCAGTCTGGAGCCGCTGCGCTTCGGCGTGGCTGGCGGCAAACTCGATGCGCAAATTCGTCTGAACGGGCGCACCGAGCCGCTGGAAGGCCGGGCCAAGTTGACGGCGCGCGGGTTCAAACTCAAGGAACTGTTCCCGACCTTCGAGCCGATGAAAACCAGCTTCGGCGAGCTCAATGGCGACGCCAATATCAGTGGGCGCGGTAACTCGGTGGCGAAACTGCTGGGCGGCGCTAACGGCAGCTTGAAGATGCTGATCAACGACGGCGCGATCAGTCGCGAACTGATGGAGCTTGCAGGTCTCAACGTCGGCAACTACGTGGTCGGCAAAATCTTTGGCGACAAAGAAGTGAAGATCAACTGCGCGGCGGCGGACTTCGATATCAAGACTGGTTTGGCGTCCACGCGGCTGTTTGTCTTCGATACCGAGAACGCGATCATCTATATCGACGGCACGGCGAACATGGCGACCGAGCAACTGGACCTGACGGTGACGCCGGAATCCAAGGGCTGGCGTTTGATCTCGTTGCGTTCGCCGCTGTATGTACGCGGCAAGTTCATCAAACCCGACGCTGGCGTTAAACCAGTCCCGCTGTTGTTGCGCGGCGCGGGGATGGTGGCGTTGGGAGTGATTGCGGCGCCGGCGGCTGGGCTGCTGGCACTGGTGGCGCCGAGCGGTGGCGAGCCGAATCAGTGTGCGCCGTTGCTGGAGCAGATGAAGGCCGGTAAGGCACCGGTGACCGTAAAACCTACAAAATAGCGAGTGCCCATAAGCGCCCCTTCGCGAGCAGGCTCGCTCCCACATTTAACCGCATCCATCTGAAGGAATGCGGTCAACTGTGGGAGCGAGCCTGCTCGCGAATGAGATTTTGAAGGTTTACAGATCTTTCAGAATGTCGGCCATGTCATCCGCATGCTCTTCTTCCTGCGCGAGGATGTCTTCGAAGATGCGGCGGGTGGTCGGGTCTTTTTCGCCGATGTACTGAATGATTTCGCGATAGCTATCGATCGCGATCCGCTCGGCCACCAGGTCTTCGTAGACCATCTCCTTCAAACTGTTGCCGGCTACATATTGTGCGTGGGACATTTTCGACAGCATGTCCGGATTGAACTCCGGTTCGCCGCCCAATTGCACAATACGCTCGGCCAGTCGGTCAGCGTGTTCGCTTTCCTGCTTGGCGTGTTCGAGAAACTCATCGGCAGCGGTGCTGGCCTTCAGACCGCTGGCCATGAAGTAGTGACGTTTGTAGCGCAAGACGCAGACCAGTTCAGTGGCCAGCGATTCGTTGAGCAAACGCAGCACTTCTTCGCGGTTGGCGCTGTAGCTTTCGGTTACGGCGCCGTTCTCGACGTGTTGGCGCGCACGTTCGCGCAGGGTTTGGACATCAGACAGATGCAGGTCGTCGCTCATTTCAGTCTCCTGGAGGCTAATCCGATTGGCGCCACGCTCTACAGGCGCGATCGCCTACCCAGGTTGTGAGTCATACGCGATGCAAAAAGTTTTATGAGATTTGCGAGGCTTGCCCTGTGTGCGTTGCCAAAGGCTGTGACCTTGGTGCCAGCCCTGACAAAAGTGCCTCTTCCTGCAACCACGCAAAAAACGCCCGCACCGGCGGATGCCGCTCGCGCCCCGGCACACACAGCGCGCTGTAGCCGGCACCGTCGACTTGCACATCGCCTTGAAATGGCACCAGCAAACCACTGGCGATGCTTTCCGAAACCAGAATATTGCTCGCCAGCACCAAGCCTTGCCCGGCGATCGCCGCTTGCAACGCGTAATGCTCTTCATCGTATTCGCGAATCGCTGGATGCTGATTCAGCCAGTTCGCACCGGACTTCGCGCACCACGCTTCCCAGCCATGGGCATACAGCTTCGAGTTGTGCCAGCGCACGCTGATCAGCGTCGGCGTGCGTCGCCCGGCCAACGCGACTTGTTCGGGCGATCCATAGACCCCGAACGATTCATCGAACAGACACAGGCCATACAGGTTCGAGTAGTCGTCGAGGCTGTAACGCAGCACCAGATCGACGCTGGCGTCCTGATGCAGATCGATGACTTCGCAGTGCGTGTCCAGGCGCACATTGATGTTCGGGTGCCTGGCATAAAACCGCCCGAGGCGCGGCACCAGCCACAGCGCGGCAAACGCGGCAGTGGTCGACAGCGTCAGGCTGCTGCCGCTGCGTTGCGGGCGCAGGGTGTCGACGCTTTGCGCCACTTCCAGCAGCGCGCCATGCAGGCTGCGAAACAGCCGCTCGCCGCCCTCTGTGAGGCGCACCTTGCGCGGCAGACGTTCGAACAGGGCAACGCCGAGCCAATCCTCCAGCACCCGAATCTGATGGGAGATCGCCGTGGGCGTTACCGACAATTCTTCGGCTGCAGCCTTGAAGCTCAGCAAGCGTGCAGCGGATTCGAAGGCGCGCAGGGCGGTCAACGGCAAGGAGGCGAACATTGAAACTCCATGGATGAAATGGATTCATCCTGAATGATTTTTGCTCATTTGAAGACGGGCGGCTACGAGCCTCAAGCTGCAAGCCACAAGCAGTTGGATTCTAGTCCGGAGGACGTACAGATGAGCAAAATTCTTGTAATTCATGCCAGCCCGCGTGGCGACCGTTCGCACTCGCGGCGTCTGGCGGAAGGTTTTCTCAGCGCTTGGCAGGTGCGTTATCCACAGGCCCAAGTGACTCGTCGTGAAGTCGGCCGGACGTTGATTCCGGCGGTCAACGAGGCCTTTGTCGCGGCGGCATTCCATCCCGAGCCCGAAGCTCGTTCGCTGTCGATGCAGGCTGATCTGGCGCTCAGCGATCAACTGGTCGGCGAGTTGTTCGATAACGACCTGCTGCTGATTTCCACGCCGATGTACAACTTCAGCGTGCCCAGCGGCCTCAAGGCCTGGGTCGATCAGATTGTGCGATTGGGCCTGACCTTCGATCACACGCTCGACAACGGTGTGGCCCAGTACACGCCGCTGTTGCAGGGCAAGAGGGCGTTGATCGTCACCAGTCGCGGCGGCTTCGGGTTCGGTCCGGGCGCAGAGCTGGAGGCACTGAATCACGCCGACCCATGGCTGCGCACGGCGCTGGGCTTCATCGGTATCAACGACGTCACGGTGGTCGCGGCCGAAGGCGAGGAGTCTGCCGAACGCACTTTCGCAGTATCGGTGGCCGAGGCGGAGCAGCGCCTGCTCGAACTCGCGAGGGAGTTCCAGGTGGCCTGATTGTGGCGGGGGTTGCAGGGCTGAAGTAGGCTGGACGCTGCGTTGTCATCATTACAGCGGATGCTTGGCGGGTGTTTTGCACGCCTTGCATCCACTCACCGACTACAAGGATGTTTGCCTATGTCGACGCGTTATCCATTGGTGCTGGTGCCGGGAATGCTCGGATTTATCCGGCTGGTGATTTATCCATATTGGTACGGGATCATCAAGGCGTTGCGCCGCGGTGGTGCAACCGTGATTGCGGTGCAGGTGTCGCCGCTCAATTCGACCGAGGTGCGTGGCGAGCAGTTGCTCGCGCGCATCGACGAGATTTTGCGTGAAACCGGGGCGCAGAAGGTCAACCTGTTTGGCCACAGTCAGGGCTCGTTGACGGCGCGTTACGCTGCAGCTAAACGTCCGGATCTGGTGGCGTCGGTCACTTCGGTGGCCGGGCCCAATCATGGTTCGGAACTGGCCGACTATCTGCACAAACACTATCCTGCAGACAGCGCCAAGGGTCGTATCCTCGAGGTGCTGCTGCGTGTTGTCGGCTGGCTGATGGCGTTGCTGGATACCGGTTATCACGGGCCGAAACTGCCGGTGGATATCCATGCCTCGCATCAATCGCTGACCACTGAAGGCGTGGCGCTGTTCAATCAGCGTTATCCACAGGGCCTGCCTGAAACCTGGGGCGGCCACGGGCCGGAAGAGGTCAACGGCGTTCGGTATTACTCGTGGTCAGGGACCTTGCAGCCGGGCAAGACGGATCGTGGCGGCAATTTGTTCGACGGGACCAATCGCAGCTGTCGGTTGTTTGCGAAAACCTTTGTCCGTGAGCCGGGGCAGTGCGACGGGATGGTCGGGCGTTACAGCTCGCACCTGGGCACGGTGATTGGCGACGACTATCCGCTGGATCACTTCGACATCGTCAACCAGTCGCTGGGGCTGGTGGGCAAGGGCGCGGATCCGGTGCGGCTGTTTGTCGAGCATGCGGCGCGTCTGAAAGCTGCCGGGCTTTAACTCACAACCGAGTCATCGTTCATCGCTGGCAAGCCAGCTCCCACAAGTGATGAGGTCGTTCACAAAAGTTGCGTTCGACACAAAAACTGTGGGAGCTGGCTTGCCAGCGATTGAGGCCAGATCAGGCAACGCTGAGTTTGCGGCCCAACACCGTCGTCCACCGCTCGGACAGAATCACCCCGCCCAACGTCAGCAAACCACCCACCAGGTGATACATCGCCAGTTGCTCCTTCAACACCAGCGCGGCAATCAGCGCGGTAATCAACGGCAGCAAGTTGAAGAACAACGTCGTCCGGCTCGGCCCCAGGCGCATTACCGCTTGCATCCACGCCAACGGCGCGAGCATCGAGGCCAGCAGGCACGCATACAACACCAGCGGAATATTCTGCAGCGTCAGCCCGGTTTTCGGTGAGGCGGCAAACAGCGGAAACAACACCACAATCGCCACCAGCACCTGCAGATACAGCAACACCAGCGGTGGCAGACGCAGCTGCCATTTCTTCAGCAACGTGCTGTAAATCGCATAGGCCAGCGTGGCGATCAGCATCATCGCATCGCCCAGGTTCACGCCGTGTTGCAGCAACGCGCCGAGGCTGCCCGACGACACCACTACCAGCACACCGGCAAACGACAGCACCGCGCCCACCAACGCACCGGCAGTCAGGCGCTGGCCGAGGCTGATGATTGCCATGGCCAGCGACATCAATGGCATCAGCGACAGGATGATGCCCATGTTGGTTGCCGTGGTCAGGGTCGCGGCGAAGTAGGCGAGGCTTTGATACACCGCCATGCCGAGCACGCCGAGGACGAAAATCTTGCCCAGGTTGGGGCGGATCTGCGGCCAATGCGCGATCACTTGTTTGAGCATGAACGGGGTGAACAGCAAACCGGCGAGCAGCCAGCGGTAGAAACCGATCTCGGCCGGGAAGATCGCGCCGACCGCGAGTTTGTTGATCACGGTGTTGCCGGCCCAGATAAAGATCGTCAGCAGGGGAAAAGCGTATTGCATGCGTTGAAACCAGTACGTTGATGAAACGTGATTATCCCCTGTCTGGATGCAGCCCTATACTTCGAACCAGACAACCTGCCACTGAAAGCGGACAGCATGAACAGTAAACACATCGATCTGCTCGACTTCAGCGAACTGCCGTCAGCGGTGTACTTCCGTTACGCCGATTTCAACGCCCATGAGTTTGCCGCGCCGCACCGTCACCCGTGGGGCACTTTGGAATACGCCGCTCACGGGGTGTTGCACATGGACGTCGACGGCAGTCGTTTCATGTCGCCGCCGCAATACGCAGTGTGGGTGCCACCGCAGGTCGAGCACAGTTTCTACAGTCATCAACCGGTCAATTACCGGGCGGTATGTCTCGATCCCAAGGTTTGCGCCGAGCTGCCGGCGCGGGCCTGTACGCTGGCGATCAGCGATATCCTCAAGGCGATCCTCAAGGACTTCGCCGCCCGTGACGTGAAGATTCCCGAACGGGAGGCTGATCAGCGTCTGGCTCAGGTGCTGGTCGATCAACTGCAACAGGCGCCGGTGCATGAGTGTTATCTGCCGTATGCAAGCAGCCCCGGACTGCTGGCGATTCTTGAGACCCTGCAAGCGGAGCCAGGCAACAACCAGCCGCTGGCGCACTGGGCGTTGCAGGTGCATGTCAGCGAGCGCACGTTGGCGCGGCAGTTTGTTCGAGAACTGGGGATGAGTTTCGGTGAGTGGCGCCAGCGCCTGCGTTATCTCGCGGCCATTGAAGCGCTGGAAACGCCGCGCAGCGTGCAGGAAATCGCTTTTGATCTCGGCTACAGCAGCGGCTCGGCGTTTATCGCCATGTTCGCGCGGCAGGCCGGCTGCACGCCGGAGCAGTACCGCCGCAGTCACCTGGAAGGCAGGAAGATGTAACAGGATTTGGCTACACTCCAGCGAAGGCCGCCTCCATCGAAGCGGCGACAAGGAGAAAACTCCATGAAGATGTTGCGTGTCCCTTTGTTGATGATTGGTTTGCTCCTGTGTTCCCAGGGTTTCGCCGCCACGGCGCAACAGAACAAGATGACCACCTGCAATGCCGATGCGACCGCCAAGAGTCTGAAAGGCGATGAGCGCAAAACCTTCATGAGCACTTGCCTCAAGGCAGCGCCAGCGGCCAATGACGCCAAGGCCCTGACCCCGCAGCAGCAGAAGATGACCACGTGCAACGCCGATGCGAAAACCAAAGCCCTGAGCGGCGATGCGCGCAAGGCATTCATGAGTGAGTGCCTGAAGAAAAAGTGATCCTCTGACCTTGTGGTGAGCGTGCCGGCCTCATCGCGGGCAAGCCCGCTCCCACAGGGTTTTGGTGGGCTCAGATAATTTGTGTACGACGCAATCACTGTGGGCTGGCTTGCCAGCGATGAGGCCAGATAGCCCCCTGAGCTTTTGACTCATGGCCCCGATCAGGCTTGCCCCAGCATATCCCTAGTGCTCCCCCTCGATCGCTGGCAGACTGCCCATCCTTTAACGCCGTTCGTTTTGAGGCTGTATGCCAACGTTTTCTGAGCGTCATGTTGTGTTCTGGGTCAGTTGCATCATCATTTTCGGCGGGTTGCTGCTCGTCCTGCCGCTGCGTTTGTTGCCCAGCCTGCTGGCCGGGTTGCTGGTATTCGAGCTGGTCAACATGCTCACCCCACAACTGCAACGGCTGATCGAAGGCCGGCGTGCCCGTTGGCTGGCGGTGGCACTGCTCGGTACGCTGGTGGTCAGTGCGCTGGCTTTGCTCTTCGCCGGGGCTATCAGTTTCCTCCTGCACGAGGCGGAGAATCCCGGCGCCTCTCTGGACAAATTCATGGGCGTGGTCGACCGTGCGCGCGGTCAATTACCGCCGTTCATCGACGCCTATTTGCCGGCCAGCGCCGCTGAATTTCGCGTGGCCATCGGCGAATGGATGAGCAAACACCTGTCCGATCTGCAACTGGTGGGCAAAGACGCGGCGCACATGTTCGTGACCTTGCTGATCGGCATGGTGCTCGGCGCGATCATAGCCTTGCAGCGCATACCGGACGTGACCAAGCGCAAACCGTTGGCCGCCGCACTGTTCGACCGTCTGCACCTGCTGGTTCAGGCTTTTCGCAACATTGTTTTCGCGCAGATCAAGATTTCTCTGCTGAACACGTTTTTCACCGGGATTTTCCTCGCGGTGGTCCTGCCGCTGTTCGGCATTCATCTGCCGCTGACCAAAACCCTGATCGTCCTGACCTTCCTGCTCGGCCTGTTGCCGGTGATCGGCAACCTGATATCGAACACGCTGATCACCATCGTCGGCCTGTCGCTGTCGATCTGGGTGGCGATGGCCGCACTGGGTTATCTGATTTTTATCCACAAGCTCGAATACTTCCTCAACGCGCGCATTGTCGGCGGGCAGATCAGTGCCAAGTCGTGGGAGTTGCTGCTGGCAATGCTGGTGTTCGAGGCCGCATTCGGCCTGCCGGGCGTAGTGGCGGGGCCGATTTATTATGCGTATCTGAAGAGTGAGTTGAAGCTCGGCGGAATGGTTTAAAACGGCAGCTTCGAGTTTTCAGCTGCAAGCTGCAAGTAAGGGCAAAAGCAGATGCGCTTTTGATCCTGCTTGCAGCTTGAAGCTCGCAACTTGCAGCTGGCGTTAAACGCCATACCGTTTACGGGCTTCAATCGCCAAGCCGCTGCCAATGCTGCCGAAGATGTTCCCCTCGACATGTCGCGCATTCGGCAACATCGCCGAAACACTGTTGCGCAGCGCCGGGATGCCGCTGGAACCACCGGTGAAGAACACCGTATCGACTTGATCGACGCGCACATTGGCGTCGTTCAGCAAATTCGTGACGCTGCCGCGCACCCGCTCCAGCAGCGCATCGATCGCTGATTCAAACAATGCTCGCGTCAGTTCCACACTCAACCCGGCTTCGATGCGGTCCAGCGGCACATGGCGGCTGTCGGCGTGGGTCAGCTCGATCTTGGTTTCCTCGACTTCCATCGCCAGCCAGTGCCCGGCGCGTTGTTCGATCAACTTGAACAGACGATCAATGCCGCCCGTGTCTTCGATGTCGTAGCGCATGCTGCCCAGCGCCAAACTCGATTTTTGCGAGTACACCGAGTTGATCGTGTGCCAGGTCGCCAGGTTCATGTGGTGGCTGGTCGGCATATAGGCGCCGCTCTTCATGCGGCTGCCGTAGCCGAACAGCGGCATCAGGCCCTGCAGACTCAGCTGTTTGTCGAAGTCGGTACCGCCGATGTGCACGCCGCCGGTGGCGAGGATGTCGTCGTGGCGGTTATCCACACCGCGACGCTCGGGCGACAGGCGGACCAGCGAGAAGTCGGATGTACCACCGCCGATGTCGACGATCAGGACCAGCTCTTCCTTTTCGATGGTCGACTCGTAGTCGAAGGCCGCAGCGATCGGTTCGAACTGGAACGAGACGTCTTTGAAACCAATCTTTTTCGCCACGTCCACCAACGTGTCTTCGGCTTCCTGGTCGGCCAGCGGATCGTCATCGACGAAAAACACCGGGCGGCCGAGCACCACTTGCTCGAATTCCCGACCGGCGGCGGTTTCGGCGCGGCTCTTCAATTGGCCGATGAACAGGCCGAGCAGGTCCTTGAACGGCATCGCCGTGCCGAGGACGCTGGTGTCGTGCTTGATCAGCTTGGAGCCGAGCAGGCTTTTCAGCGAGCGCATCAGGCGGCCTTCGTAGCCTTCCAGGTACTCGTGCAGCGCCAGGCGACCGTACACCGGGCGGCGCTCCTCGAAGTTGAAGAAGACCACCGACGGCAGGGTGATCTTGTCGTCTTCCAGCGCGATCATCGTTTCCATGCCGGGGCGCAGCCAGCCGACGGTGGAGTTGGACGTGCCGAAGTCGATGCCGCAGGCACGGGCTGGAGAGGCGTCTTTCATGTCTTTCGGTTCCGGTCAAAAAAACGGCCGCGCAGTGTATGTCAGTGCGCGGCAGATTCGTAGGCCGGTCATCTGCTATTTGATGACTAATCTCGCTTGAAACTCGCAGCTTTGCCCCAAACTTGCTGGCATGGGCCGGCAGATACACCGGCGGTCGCAAGAACCGCCGTCCACTGCCGATAAACTTCTGCAGCGCCACCCGGTCACAAACTTGAGATCGGTCAACCCGGCACGCGCGAATCGGCGCATGCTGCATGGGCGCGAAATCGATAACGGATGGTGATTCCTTCAATGGACTTCAAAGACTATTACAAGATACTCGGCGTGGAGCCGACAGCAGACGACAAGGCTATCAAGGCTGCCTATCGCAAGCTGGCGCGCAAGTACCACCCCGATGTCAGCAAGGAAAAAGACGCCGAGTCCAAATTCAAGGACGCGTCGGAAGCCTATGAAGCGCTGAAAAGCGCCGACAAACGCGCCGAATACGACGAGCTGCGCCGCTACGGCCAGCACGGTCAGCCGTTCCAGGGGCCACCGGGCTGGCAGAGCCGTGGCGGTTTTGGCGGCGGCGGTCAGGACACCGGCGACTTCTCGGACTTCTTCAGTTCGATCTTCGGCAATCGCGGCCCCGGTTTCGGTGGCGGTGACGGTCGGCAACAACGCAGTGCAGGGCGCCGAGGGCAAGACGTGGAAATGGAACTGCCGATCTTCCTCGAAGAAACCCTTTCGAACGAATCGAAAAAGGTCACCTTCCAGGTGCCGCAATACAACGCAGCGGGCCAGCACGTCAGCAACACCAGCAAAAGCCTGAACGTGAAGATCCCAGCGGGCGTGACCGACGGTGAGCGCATCCGCCTCAAGGGCCAGGGTGCACCGGGTGTGGGGGGGGGAGCGAGTGGCGACCTGTACCTGACCATCCGTCTGGCGCCGCACCCAAAATTTGATGTCGAAGGCGAGAACCTGATCATCACGCTGCCGTTGGCACCGTGGGAGTTGGCGCTGGGTGCCGAAGTGGCCGTGCCGACCCTGACCGGCAAGATCAACCTCAAGGTGCCGGCCGGCAGCCAGAACGGCCAGCGCATGCGCGCCAAGGGCCATGGTCTGAAAAACAAGGCCGGTGAGCGTGGTTATCTGTTCGTGCAGCTCAAAGCCGTCATGCCAAAGACCGCCGATGACGAGGTCAAGGCGCTGTGGCAGGAACTGGCGAAGAAAGCCGCTTTCAATCCGCGAGAGAACTTCTGAACCCGACGACGGAGTAGCCCATCATGAGCAGCCCCCTGATCGTTCAACTGGACATGGCAGAATTCTGTGAGGCGGCCGATTTGTCGGACGTCTACGTGATCGAAATCGTCGAACACGGCATCCTCGAACCTCAGGGCGCGCAGCCCCGGGAATGGCGCTTCACCGATTACGAACTGGCTTTGGCCAAACGCGCCGCCAAGCTGCGGCGCGATCTCGATCTGGAGTGGGAAGGCGTCGCACTGGCGCTTGACCTGCTCGAAGAGGTTCGTGAACTGCGCGCCGAGAACCTTATGCTCAAGCAGCGGTTGGGGCGACTGGTCGTCGAATAATCGAATCGCGCCTCGGTATGGGCGGGCGTAATTTTCCGTCAGCGAGCCACTTTCAGTATCGATTATTCGGTTTCATTTTTTCATCCGGGTGTGATTAAGTCGGCGCCGCGCATATGGATATGCGCGCCAGTGACACCGTTGATTACGAGCATTGCGGCTTTGCCGGTGCCGCCTCAACGGGCCACGACGCCAGATAACCTTTCAAGGATGAACAGCAATGCTCAAAAGACCCTCCCGCCGAGCGAGCGGCTCGGCCGATGTACACCCTCGCCCCGCCCAGACCACCGATGCACATTCGCGATCAGAACCGCCGCTACGTGTCGACGTCGGCTCATCGCACACCTTGCGTTCCTCATCCTCCAGAGAGCCCGTAACAGGCTCAGTCGACCCCGACCTGCCGACGGCGACTGCTTCGATCCGGGTCACAGAGATATTTACGCCAACGACCGACTCCGCCGCTGCATTGGGTGAGCGTCACCGACCGGTTATTGCGCAGTTCGGCCTGCCCGAGGCGGATGCCCAAGGGTTCCGGATGTTCAAGGATCGCCTGTACGTCGATTTGCCTGACGGCGTTCTGCAAATCGGTGTCGACCCGCAAACCGGGCGATACCGCGCCAAGAAACCGAGTGAGCGGATTCCCTCAGGTCCGGAGCTTGTGTTCGACCCTGTCAGCAAGTTCTGGGTCCCTTCCACGCTGAAACGAGCGTCCGGCCAGGCTGAGGCGGCAACGAACAAGTCGACCAGGGAGCCTGATACGGGTCGATCTGATGACGAGTTCGAGCTGGCTTCCGAATCGATGCTGATCGCGCACTTCACTGAGCGGGAGCTGGTGGGCATGAGGCGCGAAGAGCACTACTCCGCCGACACCAACACGCTGGGTTCCTACGACCGCATCAACAATGGCAAGTACCCGTTCAGAGACCGTTTTGGCAGGCCTGTGCGCATTCGCAAGCTTGAGCGCGAAGTCGTTCTGGAATCAGGCGAGCGCTACACGTCCGAGCAGATCAAGCCCTATATCAAGTTTCAGGGATATGAGCAGGTCGCCAGGTTGTACGAAGAAAAGTTGCAGTGGCGGCGGTTCACCGAAGCGGATGTAAAGGTCCCCGGCGAGGCTGCGCTGATCGGACAATCCATGGTGGTTGCCAACAGACGCATCGCCAGTGGCGAGTTGATCGGTGTTTACGGCGGCACATTACGCCCAGGACGGTTCCTGCAGCCCAACGAGCTGACGTTCGCCATGTCTGTCTCCGACAATACGCTTAAGGCCAGCGTAGCCATCCCCGGAATGCATGTCGCCGGGGACAACATCATCTCCAGAATCAACACCTGTTTTATTTACGATGCCGCTGGCAAGCCCATCGCGCAGGCGCGCGATGGCTATAACCTTCAGGTGGTCGGCTTCACGGTCGAGGCTGACCTGTTGATGGGCGACAAACCGAACCGCAACAAATACTCGTTGAATGCATTCTTTGCGACGCAGGATATTGCGGCCGGAACGGAATTGCGCTGGGACTACAACTACTCTGATGAAGCGATGAAGCTGCTCTTCCCATAACGAGCGACTGAGGCGCGCCATGTGCTTGGGGAGGTGTCGAGCTTTCCACCTCCCGAAGACAGGTCGCGATCAGAACAGAAAGTAACGCTGCGCCATCGGCAGGGTTTCTGCTGGTTCACACCACAACAACACACCGTCGGCCTTGACCTGATAGGTCTGTGGATCGACATCGATGTTCGGCAAGTAATCGTTGTGGATCAGATCGGTTTTCTGCACATCGCGGCAACCTTTGACCACCGCGATTTTCTTCTTCAGTCCCAGTTGTTCCGGCAACCCGGCTTCCTGCGCCGCCTGACTGATAAACGTCATGCTGGTGGCGTGCAGCGAGCCGCCATAACTGGCGAACATCGGCCGGTAGTGCACGGGTTGCGGCGTAGGAATCGAGGCGTTGGCGTCGCCCATCAGGCTTGCCGCAATGGCGCCGCCCTTGAGAATCAACGTCGGTTTCACGCCGAAAAACGCCGGACGCCAAAGCACCAGATCCGCCCATTTCCCCACTTCGATGGAGCCCACTTCATGGCTGATGCCATGGGTGATCGCCGGGTTGATCGTGTATTTGGCGATGTAGCGTTTGGCGCGGAAGTTGTCGTTGCCGGCGCCGTCCTGTGGCAGCGGGCCGCGCTGCTTTTTCATCTTGTCGGCAGTCTGCCAGGTGCGCGTGATGACTTCGCCGACGCGACCCATGGCCTGGCTGTCGGAGCTGATCATCGAGAACGCGCCGAGGTCGTGGAGAATGTCTTCGGCGGCAATGGTTTCGCGGCGAATGCGGCTCTCGGCGAACGCCACGTCTTCGGCAATGCTTGGGTCGAGGTGGTGGCAGACCATCAGCATGTCGAGGTGTTCGTCGATGGTATTGCGGGTGAACGGTCGGGTCGGATTGGTCGAGCTGGGCAGCACGTTGGCGAAACCGCAGGCCTTGATGATGTCCGGTGCATGGCCGCCCCCGGCACCTTCGGTGTGATAGGTGTGGATGGTGCGGCCCTTGAACGCGCCGAGGGTGGTTTCGACAAAACCGGATTCGTTGAGCGTGTCGGTGTGGATCGCCACCTGCACGTCGTACTGATCGGCGACGTTCAGGCAGTTATCGATGCTCGCCGGGGTGGTGCCCCAGTCTTCGTGCAGCTTGAGGCCGATGGCACCGGCCTTGACCTGCTCGATCAACGGCTCCGGCAGGCTGGCGTTGCCCTTGCCGGTGAGGCCGATGTTCATCGGGAACGCGTCGGCGGCCTGAAGCATGCGCGCCAGATGCCAAGGCCCGGAAGTGCAGGTCGTGGCGTTGGTGCCGGTGGCCGGGCCAGTGCCGCCGCCGATCATGGTGGTGACGCCACTCATCAGCGCTTCTTCGATCTGCTGCGGGCAGATGAAGTGGATGTGCGTGTCGATGCCGCCCGCGGTGAGGATCATGCCTTCACCGGCAATGACTTCGGTGCTGGCGCCGATGGCGATGGTCACGTTGGGCTGCACGTCCGGGTTGCCGGCCTTGCCGATTGCGGCGATGCGCCCATCCTTGAGGCCGACGTCAGCTTTGACGATGCCCCAGTGATCGATGATCAGCGCGTTGGTGATCAGCGTGTCGACGACTTCGGCGGCCAGCAGTTGGCTTTGGCCCTGACCGTCGCGGATGACTTTGCCGCCACCGAATTTCACTTCTTCGCCGTAGGTGGTGAAGTCCTGTTCGACTTCGATCCACAGTTCGGTGTCGGCCAGGCGCACCTTGTCGCCGACGGTGGGGCCGAACATGTCGGCGTAGGCTTGGCGGGAGATCTTCATTTCCTCGTTCCTCGGAACTGAGCTGCAAGCTTCAAGCTGCAAGCCTCAAGTAAAAGCGAATGTGCGAGCGCCACAAGACTGCTTTTTCTTGCAGCTTGCGGCTTGCAGCTTGAAGCTGCCTTTTTAGAGTTCACCCATGATCCGCCCGGCAAAACCGAACACCCGCCGATGCCCGGCGTAATCCACCAGCTCGACTTCCCGGCTCTGCCCCGGCTCAAAGCGCACCGCCGTGCCCGCCGGGATGTTCAGGCGCATGCCACGGCTGGCCGCGCGATCAAACGTCAGGGCGTCGTTGGTTTCGAAAAAGTGATAGTGCGAGCCGACCTGGATCGGCCGATCGCCGCTGTTGGCGACTTTCAGGCTGAGGGTGCGGCGGCCGACGTTGAGTTCAATGTCGCCGGGCTGGATCTGGTATTCGCCAGGAATCATCACTGGGCTCCTTGCAGAATTTTGTAATAGAGGGCGGTCGGTCGATACGTGCCGTGCGGGTCGCAGGCGTAGTCGGGGATGGCCCCGGCGCGGGTGTAACCCAGGGCTTTATAGAAATCTTCAGCCGGCGAACCCGCTTCTGTATCGAGGTAGAGCATGCCGCGCTTGTGCTTGGGCGCTTCGAGCTCCAGCGCACTCATCAATTGCTGACCGAGGCCGCGACGACGGGCGTGTTCGCGCACCAACAATTTCTGCACCTCGGCACGGTTCAGGCCATTGGCCTTTTGGCACAGACCCAACTGCACACTGGCCAGCACTTGCTCGTCGTTGACCACCACCCAAAGCAACACGCTGCCCTTGTTGATGTTGTCTTGCACCTCATCGAAATAGGCGCGGGCCTGCGCGGCATCGAGGTCGGCCATGAAGCCGACACTGGCGCCATACCCCACGGCATCAAGCAGCAGATCGATCAGTCCCTGACGATAATGCGCAAAACTTTCAGCGTTGACGCGGCGCAGTTGGGCGGCGTTCATCGGTGTCACTCCTTGTTGGTGTCGGGCGGCTCCGCGCCAGGGTTGAGGGTCAGTTGCATGAAGGTCAGGTCCAGCCAACGGCCGAACTTGGTACCGACTTGCGGCATCTGCCCGGTGACGAGGAAACCGGCGCGCTCGTGCAATCGAATGGAGGCGGCGTTGCCGCTTTCGATGGCAGCGACCATGACGTGTTTGCCGCAGGTTTTTGCGCGTTCGATCAGTGCCGTCATCAGTTGCGGACCGAGGCCGTTGCCGCGTTGGTCGCTGCGCACGTAAACCGAATGCTCGACGGTGTGGCGAAAGCCGTCGAAGGGCCGCCAGTCACCGAACGAAGCGTAGCCGAGCACCGTGTTGTCGCTGTCGACGATCACCAGAATCGGGTAAGCCTGAGCCTGGCGTGCGGCGAACCACGCTTGCCGGTTGCCGAGGTCGACGGCCGATTCGTTCCAGATCGCCGTGGTGTTGAGCACCGCGTCGTTGTAGATATCGCGGATCGCCGGCAGGTCGGCGTGGAGGGCATCGCGAATGGCGTAAGTCATGGCGCGGCCTCAGACAATCGGTTGGTGGACGGTGACCAGTTTGGTGCCGTCGGGGAACGTTGCCTCAACCTGAATCTCCGGGATCATTTCCGGGATGCCTTCCATCACTTGATCGCGGCTGAGCAGGGTGGTGCCGAAGTGCATCAGCTCGGCCACGGTGCGGCCGTCACGGGCGCCTTCGAGCAGGGCTGCGGAGATGTAGGCCATGGCTTCCGGGTAGTTGAGCTTCACGCCGCGAGCCAAACGCCGCTCGGCGACGAGGCCGGCGGTGAAGATCAGCAGCTTGTCTTTTTCGCGTGGGGTCAGGTCCATTGTGGGGTTCCATCAGGGCAGATTGAAAAGAGTCGGGACTGTTGGCACAGATCCCTGTGGGAGCGAGCCTGCTCGCGAATACGGACTCATATTCAGCACATGTGTTGGCTGACACAGCGCTTTCGCGAGCAGGCTCGCTCCCACATTGAATTGCATTTCAGGTGTTCCAGATTCGCGGCGGCTGGGCGTCGCGGCCTAGCAAGGCTGGGCGCAGCAAGCGCCATAAATCGATCAGCCAAGCACGCGCGAGCAGAGCTTCAGACCCCAGACACCGAGCGACCAATAGCCCCGGCAGCTGAGTCAGATCCCCACGTACCTCGTGGTCCAACGAGCGGCAACGCTCAAGCAATTCAGCATCGATTTCACCGGTCACCAACAACGTCGCAAACACCGGTTGCCCGTCCAGCCCGATCGGCGAGTCGAGCAAACCGTCACCGCCGACAATGCGCTGACGTTCATGCCAGAGCAATCGACCATCACGACGAATATCCAGATGACTCTGAAAATGGCCCAGATCAAAGCGCTCGCCACTGGCCGGACGACCCAGCGCGACCACGTCCCAGTAGAACAACCGTGCATCGCCTTCAAGATCAATCGACGTCGTCAGTTCAGCCTGCGCGGCGCTGTAGACGATAGTCTCTTGCGGCAACCATTCCAGCGTCGCCCCGGCAGCAACCTTCAGATCCAGCTGCTGATACGCAGGACCTGCCGCGCGGTACCACTTGGCCGCGCCGGGGCTGGTGATCTGCGCCCAGGCGTGTTGTTCGACGCGGGCGCTGATGTTCAGCCGATCGCCGCCGGCGATCCCGCCGGGCGGGTGGACGATGATGTGTTGGCACACTTCAGGACCTTCGGCGTACAGATGCTTTTGCACCCGCAGCGGGCCGAGGTGACGGCGCATGACCGGGCGCGTGCAATCGCCGAAGCGTGCGTAGGCCAGCTCCAGCTCAGCGTGCCAGCTCGGGGTAAACAGGGCAGTGGAAATGGGTAAATTCATGGTTTGTAATTATCGTTAGGAAGCTACAGGTTAGATCGTATCGTTAAATCGTGACTAGCCCGCGCACACCTTCGGCCTCCATATTTTCGCCGCGACCCTGTTGCACGATCTCGCCCCGGGACATCACCAGGTACTGATCGGCCAGCTCCGCGGCGAAATCGTAGAACTGCTCCACCAGCAGAATCGCCATGTCGCCACGCGCCGCCAACTTCTTGATCACCGCACCGATCTCCTTGATCACCGACGGCTGAATGCCTTCGGTGGGCTCGTCGAGGATCAGCAGGCGCGGACGGCTGGCCAGTGCTCTGCCGATGGCAAGCTGCTGTTGCTGCCCGCCGGACAAGTCGCCGCCGCGACGCTGTTTCATCTGCAGCAGCACCGGAAACAATTCGTAGATGAACGCAGGAACTTCCCTGGCTTCGCTGCCGGGGAACCGCGAAAGGCCCATCAGCAGATTTTCCTCCACCGTCAGCCGGCCGAAGATCTCGCGACCCTGGGGCACGTAGGCAATTCCGGCGTGGACCCGTTGGTGCGGTTTGAACGTGGTGATGGGTTTGCCTTCCCAATTTACCGCGCCTTCTTTCGCCGGCAGCAGGCCCATCAGGCATTTGAGCAGCGTGGTCTTGCCTACGCCGTTGCGCCCGAGCAGGCAGGTAACTTCGCCGACCTTCACGTCAAAGCTCAGGCCACGCAGGATGTGACTACCACCGTAATACTGGTGCAGCTTTTCGACTTGCAGCATGTCCAAATTCCTTCTGTTCTACGCAGAACCCTGTGGGAGCGAGCCTGCTCGCGAAGGCGGCATGACATTCAGCCATTTCAGCGCCTGATGCACCGCTTTCGCGAGCAGGCTCGCTCCCACAGGTTTTGTATTCGCAAACCTTAGCGGCCGAGGTAGACCTCGATCACCCGCTCGTTTTCCTGCACCTGCTCAAGCGATCCTTCCGCCAACACGCTGCCCTGGTGCAACACCGTCACGTGGTCGGCAATCGAGCCGACAAACCCCATGTCATGCTCCACCACCATCAGAGAATGCTTGCCGGCCAGGCGCTTGAACAGTTCTGCCGTGAACTCGGTTTCGGCATCGGTCATGCCCGCCACCGGTTCATCGAGCAGCAGCAGTTGCGGGTCCTGCATCAGCAACATGCCGATTTCCAGAAACTGTTTCTGCCCGTGGGACAACAACCCGGCCTGACGATTGACCGAGGTGGTCAGGCGAATGGTGTCCAGCACTTCGCTGATGCGATCACGTTGTTCGCCGCTCAAGCGCGCACGCAAACTGGCCCACACCGATTTGTCGGTTTTCTGCGCCAGTTCAAGGTTTTCAAACACACTCAGCGCTTCGAACACCGTGGGTTTCTGAAATTTGCGACCGATGCCGGCCTGAGCGATCTGCACTTCGCTCATCTGTGTCAGGTCCAGGGTTTCGCCGAACCAGGCTTTGCCGTGGCTGGGACGGGTCTTGCCGGTGATCACGTCCATCAACGTGGTTTTGCCTGCGCCGTTGGGGCCGATGATGCAGCGCAATTCGCCGACGCCGATGTACAGGTTGAGATTGTTCAGTGCGCGAAAGCCATCGAAGCTGACGCTGATGTCTTCCAGGGTCAGGATCGTCCCATGGCGGGTATCGAGGCCCGGGCCGACGCTTTGGCCGAGGCCGATGGAATCGCGGCTGGTGCCGGCATCCTTGTTCGGCTCGACGGGAAAGAAGGCGGGTTCAAGCATGAATTCTGCGCTGGCTGTGACTCTCATGATTCACCTCGTTTTTTCAGCAGACCGATCACGCCTTTGGGCAAATACAGGGTCACGATGATGAACAGCGCACCGAGGAAGAACAGCCAGTATTCAGGGAACGCCACGGTGAACCAGCTCTTCATGCCATTGACCACGCCAGCGCCCAGCAACGGGCCGATCAAGGTGCCGCGTCCGCCGAGGGCGACCCACACTGCCGCTTCAATCGAGTTGGTCGGCGACATTTCACTCGGGTTGATGATCCCGACTTGCGGCACGTACAACGCACCGGCCAAGCCGCACAGCACCGCGCTCAACACCCAGACAAACAGCTTGAAACCGCGGGGGTCATAGCCGCAGAACATCAGACGGTTTTCCGCATCACGCAGCGCGGTGAGCACCCGACCGAACTTGCTGCGCGCCAGACGCCAGCCGATAAACAGACTCGCCACCAGCAACAGAACCGTCGCCAGAAACAGCACGGCGCGAGTGCCCGGCTCAGTGATGCCGAAACCCAGAATCGTGCGGAAATTGGTGAAGCCGTTGTTGCCACCAAACCCGGTCTCGTTGCGGAAAAACAGGAGCATGCCGGCGAAGGTCAGGGCCTGGGTCATGATCGAGAAATACACGCCTTTGATCCGCGAGCGGAAGGCAAAAAAGCCGAACACCAGCGCCAGCAATCCCGGCGCCAGCACCACCAGACACATGGCCCAGAGGAAGCTGCTGGTGCCGGTCCAGTACCACGGCAATTCGCTCCACGACAGGAAGGTCATGAACGCCGGCAGGCCATCGCCGGCAGCCTGACGCATCAGGTACATGCCCATCGCATAACCGCCGAGGGCGAAGAACAGCCCGTGGCCCAGCGACAGCAAACCGGCGTACCCCCAGACCAGATCCAGCGCCAGAGCGACGATGGCGTAGCAGAGGATTTTGCCGACCAGCGTCAGGGTGTACGCCGAGACATGCAGCGCATTGTCCGGCGATAACAGTGACAGCAGCGGCAGGGCGATCAGCAGTGCGAGGATCACACCACCCACCGCAATCGTGATTTTCGGGCCGGCCTTTTGCGTGGCCGTAACGAGCAGGGGCTGGTTCATCAGTCGATCACCCGTCCTTTCAATGCGAAGAGGCCTTGCGGACGTTTCTGGATGAACAGAATGATCAACGCGAGGATCAGGATCTTGCCGAGCACCGCACCGATCTGCGGTTCAAGAATCTTGTTGGCGATGCCCAGGCCGAATGCCGCGAGTACGCTACCGGCCAACTGGCCAACACCGCCGAGCACCACCACCAGGAACGAGTCGATGATGTAGCTCTGGCCCAGATCCGGGCCGACGTTGCCGATCTGGCTCAGCGCCACGCCGCCGAGTCCGGCGATACCGGAACCGAGGCCGAAGGCGAGCATGTCGACGCGACCGGTGGGCACGCCGCAGCAGGCGGCCATGTTGCGGTTCTGCGTGACCGCGCGAACGTTGAGGCCCAGGCGTGTCTTGTTCAGCAGCAGCCAGGTGAGGACAACCACAAACAACGCGAAAGCGATGATGACGATGCGGTTGTACGGCAGCACCAGATTGGGCAGCACCTGAATCCCGCCGGACAGCCACTCGGGGTTGGCCACTTCGACGTTCTGCGCACCGAACAGCAAACGCACCAACTGAATCAGCATCAGGCTGATGCCCCAGGTGGCGAGCAGGGTTTCCAGCGGTCGGCCGTAGAGATGACGAATCACCGTTCGCTCCAGCGCCATGCCAATGGCGGCGGTGACGAAAAACGCCACCGGCAGTGCGATCAGCGGATAGAACTCGATGGCCTGCGGGGCGTAGCGCTGGAACATCAACTGCACCACATACGTGGAGTACGCGCCGAGCATCAGCATCTCGCCGTGGGCCATGTTGATCACGCCGAGCAGGCCGAACGTGATCGCCAGACCCAGTGCCGCAAGCAGCAGAATCGAACCCAGCGACATGCCGCTGAACGCCTGCCCGAGCACTTCGCCGATCAGCAGTTTGCGTTTGACCTGGGCGAGGCTGGTTTCCGCGGCGGTGCGCACGCCGGCATCGGTTTCGACGCCGGGTTCGAGCAAACCTTCGAGGCGAGTACGCGCCAGTGGGTCGCCGGTTTCACCGAGCAGCCGCACTGCGGCGAGTCGCACTGCCGGATCACTGTCGACCAGTTGCAGATTGGCCAGCGCCAGGCTCAGGGCCGCGTGGACACTTTCATCTTTTTCGCCAGCCAGTTGCTGGTCGAGGAATTTCAGCTGCGCCGGTTTGGCGCTTTTCTGCAATTGCTGCGCGGCGCTCAGACGGATTTTGGCGTCGGCGGCGAGCAATTGGTGGCTGGCCAGAGCGGTGTCGATCAGACCCCGCAGGCGATTGTTCAGGCGCAGGGTTTTCGGTTGGCCGTCGACGGTCAACTCGCCTTGTTGCAGCGCGTTGATCAGTTCGATACGGGCCGGGTCGGGCTGCGCGGCCCAGGTTTCCAGCAGTTTGGCTTGTTGCATGGGATTGGCGGCGACGAAGTCTTCGGCGTCGCCGGCAAAGGCAGCCATCGGCAACAGCAGTGCGATGGCACAGATGAATCGGTAGAGGGCAGTGGGCATAGTCAGTCGCCTTGACGCGGACATTGTGGGAGCGAGCCTGCTCGCGAAAGCGTTCTGTCAGTCACATCAATGTTGGATGTGCCGACGTCTTCGCGAGCAGGCTCGCTCCCACAGGGAATTGCGTCAGCCTTGCGTCAGGCGCAAGACCGACATCCAGTGACTCAGTTGCTCTTCACCGCATAATCCGGCTTCTTGTCGTTGCCATCGATAAACGGACTCCACGGTTGCGCCCGAATCGGCCCCTCGGTCTGCCACACCACGTTGAACTGACCGTCGGCCTGAATCTCGCCGATCATCACCGGTTTGTGCAGGTGGTGATTGGTCTTGTCCATGGTCAGGGTGTAGCCCGACGGTGCGGCAAAAGTCTGGCCGGCGAGGGCTTCGCGGACTTTGTCGACGTCGGTGGATTTGGCTTTCTCTGCGGCCTGCGCCCACATGTGGATGCCGACGTAAGTGGCTTCCATCGGGTCGTTGGTCACCGCTTTGTCAGCACCCGGCAGGTTGTGTTTCTTCGCGTAGGCTTTCCAGTCGGCGACGAATTTCTTGTTCGCCGGGTTCTCCACCGACTCGAAGTAGTTCCACGCGGCGAGGTTGCCCACCAGCGGTTTGGTGTCGATACCGCGCAATTCTTCTTCGCCTACCGAGAACGCCACCACCGGTACATCGGTAGCTTTCAGGCCCTGGTTGGCCAGTTCTTTATAGAACGGCACGTTGGAGTCGCCGTTGACGGTCGAGATCACCGCAGTCTTGCCGCCGGCCGAGAATTTCTTGATGTTGGCAACAATGGTTTGATAGTCGCTGTGTCCGAACGGGGTGTAGACCTCTTCGATGTCCTTGTCGGCGACGCCTTTGGAATGCAGGAAAGAACGCAGGATCTTGTTGGTGGTGCGCGGGTAGACGTAATCGGTGCCGAGCAGGAAGTAGCGCTTGGCGCTGCCACCTTCTTCGCTCATCAGATATTCAACAGCGGGGATGGCCTGCTGGTTCGGCGCGGCGCCGGTGTAGAACACGTTCGGCGACATCTCTTCGCCTTCGTATTGCACCGGGTAGAACAGCAGACCGTTGAGTTCTTCGAACACCGGCAGCACCGATTTACGCGACACCGAGGTCCAGCAGCCGAACACCACCGCAACCTTGTCCTGGGTCAGCAACTGTCGGCCCTTTTCCGCAAACAGCGGCCAGTTCGAGGCCGGGTCGACCACCACCGGTTCGAGCATCTTGCCGTTCACGCCGCCCTTGGCGTTGATCTCGTCGATGGTCATCAGCGCCATGTCTTTGAGCGACGTTTCGGAGATCGCCATGGTCCCGGACAACGAATGCAGAATCCCGACCTTGATGGTCTCGGCTGCCTGGACAGTCCAGGTCATGCCCATCGCGGCAATGGATGCCGTGAGTGTGAAAGCCTTGATCAAACTGCGACGCTTCATTGTGCGATCTCCATGAACGTTAAAGTTTTTTATGGTTGGCAGATGCGGACGACTGAAGGGTGTTTTGCAAGGGCTGTGCCCAAAAAGGGAATGGCGTGATCTTGAGGATGCAGGCCCGTAAGCCGGCGGACACCGCACTAAAAACAGGCAGGATGGCCACACGAGTGCAGGGCCTTGCGCGCAAATGGTGCTGTGCGTAAGAAAAGGCCTCACGCACAAGAATGGTTACACAACCAATAATTATGTAATGCAAATCACGAGGGGCGTGCGCGCACAGTCACTGATTCGATATCCCGATTTTACTCGCAGGATTTTTATCATGGACGATGTACCAGGCCGGATCGACCGTGCCGCCAATCCCCCCGGAAAGCCGAAGTTACCGCAAGTGGGCCCGGCTTTTTTAACGCAGGAAGATGCCGCTTATTGGGCTCACCGCAAAATTCCACTCAAGCCGGACAGGGAATATGGCAGCGTAATCCTGCAGCGACCCGATGGCGGATTTGTCGCCACTGTGCCGATCGCGGGGGAGGTTACCCGTTTCGATTTCGGCACTGTTATCGAAGTCGACGCAAAGGGAAGTTACGTTCATCCCAACGGTTATAAATGTGTCGCGAATTTGCATTGCCACGCGGCGCTTCACGACAAGATCCGCGAGCACAATCCGAAGTGGGACGAATTGCTGGTCAGGTTATTCATCAGCTTTTTTTCTGATCTCGATTTTGTGGCTGATGTGGCTGCACGGGATTTTTTTCCCGCCGCCTACCTCTCCGGTCCCGACGGGACGTTGCTCAAGTATTCCCCCAGCGGCTCGAGCGCTGAGCACAGTTATTACCTTTGGCGTCGGGCGGGTTCGCCCACCGGCAATCCGGTGGGTACCTATGACGTGATGAGTATCATCAACAAGGTTGCATCGGTGGGGGAGCTCAAGGTCATTGCCTCGAATGCAGACTGGGGCAATTCCGTCGGCCGCGTGCCAGCGGACTGGAAAGCCGGGCAGTCCTTTTCTGGAGGGACAGTGTCGGACTTTCCCCTCATGACCCGGGTTTGTGTCAGTGCCGAAGGGGCGGTTCGTGCCGCGCTCAAGACTGTTGACGCACAGACTTCAGGTCTGGTGCTCAAGAGCCTGACAGATGAAAAATACGTGGCGACCCATCCGCGTCCGGCGGGGCTGGCGGCGTGGGATCCGGAAAATTGGTTCCCTCCCGGATCCGACGGGCAATTAAAGCTGCCCAAAGGCTATGCGCTGGAGGGTTTTTACTTCGCTTCACGTCCCCGTCCCGAGGAGTTTCCGCCTTCCCAGCACTGGCTCTACGAGAATTTCTTCACCCCGCAGGAGATGGCCGATGCCATCGCCAGCCGCGCCAAGGCCGAACGATTGGCCGCGTCGGGCCAACCTCTGTCGCTGTACATGCAGGCAAAAGATGACGCGTTGTTGAAGTACACCTTCAGCGGCAGTCAGGTCGAGACCGCGCTTGGCGTCAAGGGAACTGACGGGGCGGGCCTGCAAGCCAGACTTCGCAGTGGCTCTCTGCGCACGCGGGAGTTCGTCTCTGTCGTGATTCTCGCCGGAAGCCTGCAGGTGTTGCGCGGAAGTGCCCTGTGGGCGCGACTCGGTCCAGTGGATATCGACTGGACGCCGTTTGCGAACTTCTCCTGGCCAATATTGAGCCGTGCATTTTTAACGGCCGACGACGCCGTTAGATATGCCCATGAGCAGATTGGCCAGCGGCGCGAGCACACGTACGCAGGCTATGTTTTTCAGCGCGAAGACAAACGCTTCGTGGTGACCGAACCGCTCGAAGGTGACATCGCTGTCATCAGCCGCGGTGAGCTTTATCCCTGCGACACCAAGGGCAATCCGGTTTTCCCTGACGATCATGTTCTGTATGCCCGTTATGTGTCTCACAAAGCACTCTCGCAGCTTGAGCCCACGGATTTGCTGGTACGCCGATGGAGCCGGCAGGATGCTGCTTTGAGTCTGCAAATGGTCAGCGTCGAGGAAGCGCGACAGGTCTTTCTGGATAACATCCCGCTGTATGTGTCCGCCGCGCAGAATGGGCTGGTCATGTTCGTGCCCGACCAGACTGCAATGGCCCAGGACCTGGCCCGACGTTTGGGCACTGCAAAACATCCCGGTGCACTGGCCCGTTCGCTGGCGACTGGCGAAACCCTGCCGCAGGCGTTCATCAAGGAGCAAGCGTCGGCCGGTCGCTTGACGGTACTGCTCAACAGTGAGCTATGGGGAGAGCGAGGGCAGATAACGCCTGACTGGATTTCGCCTGCCGCGCCTTGGGCGTGGAAGCGTCCCGAGCACGTCGCCTTCGGCGCGGTCTGGGCGTCGGCCGATGAGGCCGCGCAGGAACGCTATGCTCGTGACACGCGTCTGCATGACTCCGAGCGTGCCTGGTTCGGATTTATCCTCAAGCACAAGGATCGCGAGGAATACGTCGCCACGGAGATGTTTCCCGTCGGCGAGTCCAGAAACAACGTGTTCCAGCTACAAAGCATGTTTGCTCGACAACTGGCACCGCCGTGGTACCAGTTCCCCGAAGGCTTCGATCGGCACGCGTTTTTTTATTCGCGCCAACGAGTGAAACATTCGCTGAGCGATCCCCGCTCCTGGTTGGCGCAGTACTTCATCCCGCCAGAAGACATCGCCATCGCAACGTATTACACCCAACGCCGTTCCGTGGTGGAGTCCAATAAAGGCATCCCTCTGTATATGTCGACCCAAGACGGCGCCTTGCTGAAATATGAACGAAGCAGTAGCAGTCGGCTGTTCGACGCCGCCGCACCGAATCTCGACCTGACCCTGGAATTCATCAATAGAAATCTGAAGCAGGGCAAGTTGCTGCCCGAGGAGTTTGTCCGGATTGTTGCCGGCAGTGGCCAACTCAACGTTCTTCGTACGAGCCTGTGCTGGAATGGAGCGGGCCGCGTTGATGCAGACTGGAGGCCCTGGATGAATCTTGAGCGGCGGTGGCTCGGCCCGGTTTTTCAGAGCCCAGGCGACGCGGCAGTCCATGCCCGCTCGCAAATACCCGCTTTTGCGAAAAAGACCCACGGCGGCCTGATCCTGAAAAGACCTGATGGGTTATACGTGGCCACTGTACCGATCGAAGTTTCCCGAGAGGATTTCGACGTTACTGAGATCTACCCCGAAAGCAGCAAGACCACGGGGCTGTTTCCCGCCGGCTGCCAGGTCATGGCGCGATATCGATCCCGCATCGGCAGGGGCGTGTCAGTCTTGCTTTCGTCAGTCGAGAAACAGGCGTATCTGAACATGCTATCGGTGGATACCCTCTTCACGGCGCTCACGCAGGCTTCGATCGACGCACTGGACGAGTACCTGTTCAACCCCGACGGTTCGCTCGTTTGCTACCAGTGCGGAGTACTCGATCGCGTTCGCGCGCATATCGCCAGTTTGTTGAAAGACTACAAGGGGCTGCCCGCCGATCTCGACGCCAAGGCAATCAAACAGTTCATCCGCACCGGAGAATTGAAATCGGGAGATTGGATCGACTCATTGGCCAAGGCCGGCAATCTGCGAGTCATCGTCGGCAGTCAGTTATGGGGTGCTCCACGAGCCGTGACCCATTGGACGGCATTTTCCGCAGATTCGCTTGCGCCGACGCAGTACCGCAAAGCCCTCAACGCGCCAGTATGCAGTCCGCTGTTCATCCAGGCAGATGCAGCCGCCCGCTACGTTCATGAAGCCGGGCTGAGCCGAAACAACCAGACCTTTGGCTTCATCCTCCGTCCCGCGGAAGGTTCGTTCATGGCCAGTGTGCCCGTCGAGGTTCAACGTTCGTCGTTAGCGCTGGATCGGGTATTCCAGAACGGCCAGCTGCCTGCCGGTTTTGAGCTGGACTCGATCTGTATTCGCGCAGCGCTGCCACCTCTGGGCTCGGGTTTTGATGACGTCCGGCATGTATTCGTCATGCCCACTGACGTGCAGCAGGCACGCGCCAGGGCCGACGCTCCCCACGGGTACAAACCCGTTTACTTCTCCTGCGCCGATGGCGCGCTGCTCAAGCTGTCACTGCATTCGTACGAGCCCGGAACCTTCTTCGACCGGCTCGGCCAGATTGAATTGCGGCCCAACTCGTTTGCTACGCCGGAACAAGCCGCGAACGATGAGCGTGACATTGCCAGCGGGACATTCAATTTCACCGATTACGTTCGGCGCATGGCCAGGGCCGGTACGCTGGAGGTTATCGAAACCAGTGAACACTGGTCCCGCCATGGCGTACTGGGTGATGACTGGCAGCCTCGCATGAGCGACGTGTCCAGCGCTGATAGATGG
This sequence comes from Pseudomonas sp. MF6776, assembly GCF_016613125.1. Lineage (NCBI taxonomy): Bacteria > Pseudomonadati > Pseudomonadota > Gammaproteobacteria > Pseudomonadales > Pseudomonadaceae > Pseudomonas > Pseudomonas sp. MF6776. The sequence continues at coordinate 35,444 of NZ_JAENSQ010000011.1, read as the reverse complement.
ATAGGCAACCACTCTCCGGCGCTGGGGCCGATTTTTCATCATGCCGATGACGCCGCACGCCATGCAGGCACGAAAGCGGGTCGCGAGCCGGTCTTGGGTATCGGTTACGAGGGGGCGATTCTCGTAACGTCTGCGGCCAACCGGTTTGTCCCGCTGGAACCGATTGCCTACTCGGCTAATGGGGACAGTCCGCTGAACCGGATATTCCGCGCTCCCGGCGATCCGGCGACCAATTTGCGCAATCCGGAACCACGCTATCCTGCAGGCTATACCTTTGTCGCCAGCCACCAGTTCCATCTGTCAGGGAACACCACACTCGGCGGTGACGCTGACGAAGTCCATGCGAATTTCGCCGCGCCCGCCCTCTTGTACGCGCATACGCATGAATTGAAAAAACAGGGTTTTGCGATTCTGGATTACTACTATTCAAGCCCTGGCGGTGTGCTGCTCAAATACACCCCCGTCTATAAGGACGAGGAGCGAGATCTGCTGTTGACCCGAACGGTGGCATTCGAAGGCGGGCGGTGGATCAGTCGATTGAGCCCCGGCGAATTCATTTCCAGGCTCAGCGAACTTGGTGAATTAAGGGTACTGGTAGCAGGCTATTACTGGAGGCAGACCGGTCGCATCGCAAACCACTGGAGAACCCATCGCCAGCAACCGCCGAGCGCCGGACTGACCCGCAGCCATGACGAACTCTGATTACGGCTGAGCGCGCAATGCTGAATCTCTGATGGGCTGCCACAAGTTGCGATTGTTTGATTCAGTGTCAGGATCAAACAATCGCCGCCCATGGCAACGCCATCAGGGAGAGGCTCAGAGAACGGTCAGTTAACCGAATCCGCGGTTTGCTGACTGAGCCGTGCGATAAAAAACTTATCCAACAACCACACCACCACCAGCGAAGCCCCCACCAGCGGAAAGATCACCGCCAGCGCAAGCATGATCACCACGCCGGTTTTCCATTTCGGCAGGTCATGACGCAGCGGTGGCACGCCGAACTTGCCCTGTGGGCGACGTTTCCACCAGATCACCACGCCGCTGACGGCGCTGAGCAGAATCATCAGGCAGATCAGCAGCACGACGATCTGGTTGAAGGTGCCGAACATCTTGCCTTCGTGCAGCATCACGCCGATTTCCGTGGCTCGCGCGACCGTGCCGTAATGCTCGAAACGCACGTCGGCGAGCACCTTGCCGGTGTACTGATCGACATGCAGCGTGGCGTCGTTGCGTGGGTCGTCGGCAAACACGGCGATGGTGAACACACCGGTCGCGGTGGTGGGCAGGGTGATGCTGTAGCCCGGTTCGACTTTGCGTTCAGAGGCGATGTTCTGCACATCTTGCAGGCTGATGCTCGGCGCGGCCGGGCCGGCCGGGGCAGCGCCGTGGGCCATGTGTTCGGCGTGGTCGCCGGACATTGGCATCGGCGTGTTTTCCATCGCCCATGGCACGGTCTGGCGCGTGGCGCTGTTGAGGCTGCGGGCCTCGACGTCGGAGGTCGGCACGTTTTCCCACATCGCCGCCGGGAACACGTTCCACACCTGCGCGTATTGCTTGCCCCAGAAACCGGTCCAGGTCATGCCGCTGAGCAGCATCACCAGCAGCAGTGTCGCGCCCCAGAACCCGGTGACCGCATGCAGATCACGCCACAGTACGCGGCCGCGACTGTTCAGGCGTGGCCACAGAATCCCCGCCGCCTGACCGCGCGGCCACCACAGGAAAAGCCCCGACACCACCAGCACCACGCCCCAACCGGCGGCCATTTCGATCAGTCGGTCACCGACGGTGCCGATCATCAACTCGCCGTGGATGGCGCGGGCGATGGCTTGCAGATTCTGCTTGGCATCCTGTTCGCCGAGGATGTCGCCGTGGTACGGATCGACGAATACGTTCAGCTCCTGCCCGGCATTGGTCACGACAAATTGCGCGCTGCGCTCGGGGTTGACCGGTGGCAGGTACTGAGTGATCTGGCCTTGGGGATAAGCACTTTTGACCCGCTGCAGCAGGTCATCGGCGGGCACGGTGTGATGACCGGCCGGGACGTTGAGCAGACTGCTGTACATCAGCGAATCGAGTTGCGGTTTGAACAGGTAAATGATGCCGGTCAGGGCCAGCATCACCATGAATGGCGCGACGAACAATCCGGCATAAAAATGCCAACGCCAGGCCAGGTTGTAGAAATTCGGTTTGGGCTTTTGCATCACGTTTGCTCCGCTTGGCGAATCATTTTTCAAGATCAAAAGATCGCAGGCTGCGCCAGCTCCTACATGGGGACAGCGTTCAACCTGTAGGAGCTGGCGAAGGCTGCGATCTTTTGATTTTTTTGTTAGAAACTCATGTCCACCTTGGTCCAGAGCGTGCGCCCCGGCTCATTGATGGCTTGCGGGTCGTTGGCCGGGTAGCCGAAACCGGCGTTGCCCGCCAGGTTCAGGTGTTCGGCGTAAGCTTTGCCGAACAGGTTGTCGACGCCGCTGCTGACCTTCCAGTTTTTGTTGATCCGGTAGGCACCGTTGAGCGAGAACACGCCGAAGCCCGAACTCTTGTCGTAATCCTTGCCGACCACGTTGCCCTTGTTCTGATCGATACGGTTTTGCGCAGCAACCACCCTCCACAGTGCGCCGGCGCTCCAGTTGTTTTCGCTATAGGTCAGGCCCAAACGTGCGTCCAGCGGCGGCATTTGTGGCAGGGCCGAACCGTCGCTGCTGTTCTTGCCCCAGGCGTAAGCCAGGGTCGCATCGGCCTTCCAGTGGTCGGTGAGGTTGTACGCGGCGCCGAGTTCACCGCCCATGATCCGCGCGTCGATGTTCTCGGCGCGCGAAGTACTCATGCCCATCATTCCCGGGGTGTAGTCGAAGAGGATGTAGTCGCGCACCACGCCGATGTACCCAGAGGCCCAGGCCTCAAGATCGGCACTCTTGTAGTTCACGCCGAAATCCAGCTGGGTGGTCTTTTCCGGTTTGATCGAGTCGAATGCATTGACCGAGCCGGCAGGTCCGGATTTCGGCGAAAACAGCTCCCAGTAATCCGGGAAGCGCTGCGCGTGGCCAATCCCGGCGTAGAGCGTGGTCGGGCTGTCGGCCAGATCATGCTCGTAGCGCACGAAGCCGCTCGGCAAGGTGTCGGCGCGGGTGTCATCGGCGGTCGGATTGGGCCGGGCCATCATTCCCGAACCGCTGGTCTGGCGGTAATCCTTGGCCGATGCACGGTCAACGCGGGCGCCGGTGATCAGCCGATCACGGTCGGCGGCGTACCAGGTCATTTCGCTGAATACGCCGTAGTTATGGAAGTCGGCGTCCTTGGTGTAGGGCTGATCCTTGTAGGTATTGATGCCCATGCCGCTGCGCTGGCGGTGTTCGTTGGTCTGCGCGTCGAGACCGGTGATCAGTTGAATGTCCGCCCAGCGCCACGTTGCTTTGACCCGTGCGCCAAGGGTGCGGCGGTCGACATTGGATGCCATTGGCCCCGCCATCATGCCGGTGCCGGACGGGGTGCGCAGGGTGTAGTTGTCCATCACATGGTCGGCGTAGTTGTAATAGACCTGCGCTTCCAGCTTTTCCAGCACGTCGGTGATGTTGGATTTTTCGATACGCAGGCCGAGGCTTTCACGCAGGAACTGTGAACCGTCCATGCCGCGTCCGGCGTAGCGGGCTTCACCATCACCCTTGCCGGCAGTGAGCTCGATCAGAGTGTCGGCGTCCGGCGTCCAGCCCACGGCGACATCGCCGTTCCACTTGTCGTAGCGCGAGGCGACGATGTCGTTGTTGCCGTCGCGGTAGTCGTCGGAGTGCGCGGTGTTGCCGATCACCCGAACGTAGCCCAGCGGCCCGCCGGCAGCGGCGTCGACGACTTTGTCGAAGCGCCCGTGGGAGCCGGCCAGAATGCTGGCGTTCACCCGCGTGCCGAGTTCGCCGAAGCTTTCCGGTTCACGGTCGAACAGCACGGTGCCGGCCGAGGCGCCCGGGCCGTAGAGCACGGTTTGCGGGCCTTTGATCACGGTGAGTTTGTCGTAGGTTTCCGGCGAGATGTACGAGGTCGGCGCGTCCATCCGGCCTGGGCAGGCGCCGAGCATCATGCTGCCGTTGGTAAGAATATTCAGGCGCGACCCGAACATGCCACGCAGTACCGGATCACCGTTGGTGCCACCGTTGCGCACCAGCGCAAAGCCCGGAATGGTCTTCAGGTAATCGCCGCCATCGCTGGCCGGCACTGGCTGGCGCGGGTCTTTGGGGTTGGTGACGATGTTCAGCGGCGAGCTTGGGGCGATGGCGGTAATCACCGTCGGGCTCAGTTCTTCACGGTGATCGGCGTGATCATCGGCCAGCACCAGCGGGGACAGCAGGATGCCGCAAAGGACGGCGATAGCGTGCCTGAAACGAATGCGCGATTCGTTCAAAGCGAAGGACGCCTGGGCAGAGCCCGAGCGGGGAACAGCAGAAAACCTGGACATGACAATTTCCATCAAACAGTCGTAAACGACACGGCCGGCAGCCTGAGGCTGTCTTCTCAACCGTGTGCAATCAAAGGTGCGTGTTTACGCTGTGACGGGCGGGGCGCGGGGGCGGGCGCCGGGAAAGAAGGTTGGCCGGGCATGACCCAGGCGTGGCGAGGGTGAAGTGTAGGTGCTCAGCGGCAGGATATTGAAGGCAACGAAATCGCCGCCGCCGGTCAGTGCCGGGCAATTGAACAGCAGGCTGCAATAGCCGCATTTTTCCCACAGCACATGCTGCGAGGATTGTGGCGGGCAATGTTCGGCGGAGGGTTTTGCGCCATGCCCGGCGTGATCCATGCCGGGCATGTCCATCGACATGTCCATGCTCATTGGCGTGGATGTCGAGGCGTGTTGATTCATCGGCATCGACTGAGAAATCAGTGGGCCGATGAAGATCATCAACATGGCGAACAGGGCGATCCAACTGCCGTGCTGACGGCGGTTGTCGATGGACCTGGCGCGAGGCGGGCGCATGGGCAGGATCAGCCGGGCTGATTACTGAGCGTGCGCGTGGGCCTTTGTAGTTTCCGGCGGTTTCTTCTGCACGGCGACTTCGACGGTGACGTCCCCGGCTTTCTCGAAGTGCATGGTCAACGGGAAGCGTTTGCCGTCGCTGAGCAGGCTGCGGTCCGTCGGGTTGAGCAGCATGACGTGATAGGCCATTGGCGCGAAGGTCACGTTGCCGCCCGCAGGAATAGCGACACTCGGCACCTGCTGCATCTTCATCAGATCGCCCTGCATCACATGCTCATGCAGCTGTGCTTCGGGGGCGATGGGCGAGTCGACACTGAGCAAACGGTCGGCGGTTTTACCGTTGTTGTGAATCACGAAATACGCGGCAACCGTGGGAGCATTGGGCGGTAATTCCTGTGACCACGGGTGGGCAATTTCAAGCTCGCCGGCCTTGTATTCGTGGGCATGGGCGAAGCACGCAGGCAGCAACAGCGCAGCGATGACGATGAATTTGTTCAACATGGCAGTTCTCCAGAACGATTTGAAACGCAGATTAATTGCGCGAACAAATCAAACCAGAGGGGAGGCGCGGGGGTTCAGGCTCGGCCATTGCTGGCGCGGCGTGGGGGTTTGCAATGAGACGGGCGCCACGCTGCGATTGCTTTCGAAACGCGCGAAATACAGCTGCGGTGCATGCCCCGGCAGCGCAACCAGCGGCGCTGAGCCTGAGCAACACCAGCAATGCTGCATGTTGGAATGGGTGTCATTCGGCGGGGCTTGCTGATCCGTGGTGCCGATGTTGATCGCTACCATTTTCGTCCCGCTGCCAGTGCAGAAACTGCTCCACAACAATTGCTCGGCCGGTGAATTGGCCGCCTGTGCCATCGCTCCCGTCATCGGCATGGCGAGCATGTTGAACAGCACTGCAAAGCAGGCAATCCAGGCAAGCGCGAGCCGTTGTCGGTTCATGGGACAGATCCATAGGGTGGGCGATCAGGCGTGGCTATTTAGCCTGATCAGGGTCGATAAGTAAAAAAGCGTCGTGCGGTTTGGTGTCGCAGAGCTTCCTGCAAGAGTTTGAGAAGTCTGCGGCCCAGCTCGATTTCGCCGTTATAAATGAGTGTAGCGGCTTCGATTCGCATTGCCTGGGCGAAATCCGAGTCGCTTTCCATTCGTGCGCGAATGGTCTGCTTGACGTCTCGAAGTGCTACCCGGTTGAGCTACCCATCGCCGGAGTCTTCGATCTCACAGCCCTTGATGTATTCGCTAAGATCGACAGGTGTTTTCAGGTAATCCTTGACGTCGAAACGGGAGAATTTTTCTGACATTGGATGTATACGCCTTTGGAATCAAAGACGGTGAGCGTAAATGTAGACCCTGGCTGCCGATAATCAGCGGTTCGTTAAGTTGTTGTGGGCAGTGTCTGCCTTGGTTGTAGGATTCACGTCAGATATCCAGCCGAGCCCGTGACATTGTGGGAGCGAGCCTGCTCGCGAAAGCATTGGGTCAGGCAATGGATGTGCAAACTTTGCCGACGTCTTCGCGAGCAGGCTCGCTCCCACAGTGGTCGGTGGCGACCACATAACCTGTTTACCCCGCGAACACAGTGGGAGGGGCGGTGCGACGATTCGACTTGCCCGCGCAGGCGGCCGTGAGATCTGTGCTTATTTTCAGATACGGTTAAAGGTCGAGAGGGCAGCGAGAATTTCGTCGACCGAGGCAAACTCCCGATCAACCCCCGGTAACTCCGGCCGCTTCAACACAATCACCGGCACCCCACGCTCCCGCGCCACTTCCAGCTTCGGTTCGGTCGCCGTACTGCCGCTGTTCTTGCTGATCAGCACATCAATCTGGCGCCGCTCGAACAGCGCCCGTTCATCCTCAAGCACAAACGGCCCACGTGCGCCGATGACTTCGCAGCGTTCGTTACCGGGATAAACGTCGAGGGCGCGCAGGGTCCAGAATTGTTCGGCGGGGATTTCGTCGAGGTGTTGTAACGGTTCGCGGCCCAAGGTGAACAGGGGGCGGCGAAACGGTTTGAGGGCGTCGATCAGTTCGGACCAGTCGCTGATTTCACGCCAGTCATCACCGGGCTGCGGCTGCCACGCCGGACGGCGCAGGGCCCAGCAGGGGATGCCGGTCTGTTGCGCGGCGGTGGCGGCGTTCTGGCTGATTTGTGCGGCATAGGGATGGGTGGCGTCGAGTAGCAGATCAACGCCTTCATCCCGAATGAACTGCGCCAGACCTTCAGCGCCACCGTAGCCACCGACGCGCACCTGACAGCGCAGATCGGTGGGCACACGACCAACCCCGGCCAGGCTGTAAATATGTTGCGGGTCGAGGGTACGGGCAATCGCCAGCGCCTCAGTCACGCCGCCCAACAACAGAATCCGCTTCATGCAAAACCTCCGGCATGGCCAACGACACCGCCCTGACGATCTATCGCAAACACCTCGACCTGCACCTGCGCCGGCACCACGCTGCGAGCAAACTCCAACGCGTGACGACACACCTCATCTCCCAGTGCGATGCCCACGGCACTGGCCATCGCCAACGCCTGCTGGCTGGTGTTCGCCTCACGAATATTCTGCTGCAAAGTCTCATCGGCGCCGATCGCCGCCGCCCAGTCGGCCAGTTGCGGCAGGTCAATGCTGGAATGGCGCGAGTGCAGATCCATGTGCCCGGCCGCCAGTTTGCTGATTTTGCCGAAACCGCCGCACAGGCTGAGTTTATCCACAGGCACTTTGCGCAAATGCTTGAGTACCGCGCCGACGAAGTCGCCCATTTCGATCAGGGCGATTTCCGGCAGGTTGTACACCCGGCGCATGGTGTCTTCGCTGGCGTTGCCGGTGCAGGCGGCGATGTGCAGATAGCCGTTGGTCTTGGCGACATCGATGCCTTGATGAATCGAGGCGATATACGCCGCGCAGGAAAATGGCCGGACGATGCCGCTGGTACCGAGGATCGACAAGCCGCCGAGAATGCCCAGGCGCGGGTTCATGGTCTTCAGCGCCAGGGCTTCGCCGCCCTCGACGTTGACGGTGACCTCGAAGCCGCCGGCATAACCGGTCTCGGCCGCGAGCAGGCTCAAGTGGTCGCTGATCATCTTGCGCGGCACCGGATTGATCGCCGGCTCCCCCACGGCCAGCACAAGTCCCGGGCGGGTCACGGTGCCAACGCCCGCACCGGCACTGAAGCTAATCCCCGGTTCGGCCGACAGCCGCACCCGCGAATAGAGCAAGGCGCCGTGGGTCACGTCCGGGTCGTCGCCGGCGTCCTTGATCGTCCCGGCTTCGGCGCCGTCGTCGGTCAATCGGCAGAACTCCAGCCGCATCTGCACCTGTTTGCCCTTGGGCAAGATGATTTGCACGGCATCGGCGCAGGCTCCGCCAAGCAGCAGGCGGGCGGCGGCGAGGCTGGTGGCGGTGGCGCAGCTGCCGGTGGTCAGGCCGCTGCGCAGGGGCGCGGGTTGTTCGGCGGTTTCGTCACGCATCGAAAGGTTTGACCAGATCGAGCAGCGTGATCGGCAGCGCCTGACGCCAGGTGTCGAACTCGCCGAGCGGTTGCGCCTGAGCGACGTGGATGCGCGTCAGCTCGCCGCCGTAGCGTTCGCGCCAGTGCATCAGGGTGACTTCGCTTTGCAGGGTCACCGCGTTGGCGACCAGTCGACCGCCGGGTTTGAGTTGCTCCCAGCAGGCCTCGAACACACCGTCGCGGGTCACGCCACCGCCGATGAAAATGGCGTCCGGTCGCTCCAGTCCGGCCAATGCCTGCGGTGCTTTGCCACGAATCAATTGCAGCCCCGGCACACCCAGCGCATCGCAATTGTGTTCGATCAATTGCTGCCGGCCGTCATCGGCTTCGATGGCCAGCGTGCGGCAGCTTGGGTGAGCACGCATCCACTCGATGCCAATCGAACCACTGCCCGCGCCGACATCCCACAGCAGTTCGCCGGGAGTCGGGGCGAGGCGGGCGAGGGTGATCGCGCGCACGTCGCGTTTGGTCAGTTGGCCGTCATGCTGGAATGCCGAGTCGGGCAGGCCGGCCAGACGCGACAGCCTCGGGGTGTCGGCGTTGGCGCGGCATTCGATGGCGATCACGTTCAGATCGGCAATCGGCGGGTCGCACCAGTCATTGGCGCTGCCGTCGATGCGCCGCTCGGCGTCGCCGCCCAGATGTTCCAGCACGCTTATGCGGCTCGAACCAAAGCCGCGTTCACGCAGCAATTGCGCGACTGCCGCGGGACTGGCGCCGTCATTGCTCAGCAGCAACAGACGCACGCCGCTGAACAACTGCGCATTGAGCGCGGCCAGCGGACGGGCGACCAGCGACAGTGTCACGACGTCTTGTAATGGCCAGCCGAGGCGGGCGGCGGCCAGCGAGCAGGAGGATGGCGCGGGCAGGATCAGCATCTCGTCGCTCGGCAGTTGTCGCGCGAGGCTGGCGCCGACGCCGTAGAACATCGGGTCACCGCTGGCCAGTACGCACACCGCTGCACCGCGCTGCTCAAGCACCGGCGCCAGCGAAAAGGGGCTCGGCCACAACTGCCGCTCGCCGCCAATGCACGGCGGCAACAAGTCCAGTTGGCGCTGACCGCCGACGATCCGCGAGGCGCCCATCAGGGCACGCCGGGCGTTTTTGCCCAGGCCCTTGAAGCCGTCTTCACCGATTCCCACAACCGTCAGCCAGGGTGACATCTATATTCCTCTAAACATGCCGTTCCGACGGGCAGTCTTTTCATGCCGCCGGACAAAGCAGGCATAATACCGCGCCTTCGCCCGCGAAGCGCCTTTCCCACGCAGCCGGTCAGCCCCTTGAACGAACGCCCGATGTCCACCGCCATACGCCCCTCGGCTTGCCCGGGGTTGCTGCGTATCGTCCAGGCACTGGACGGGGGCATCTGCCGGATCAAGCTCGATGGCGGCTCAATCAGCGCCGATCAGGCTGACGCGGTGGCCAATGCCGCCGAGCAGTTCGCTGGCGGGGCGATTGAGGCGACCAATCGCGCCAACCTGCAAATTCGTGGCATCGGCCAGCAATCCGCTGCCCTGATCGACAGTTTGCTGGCTGCCGGACTCGGGCCGCGCACCGCCGCAGGCGATGATGTGCGCAATCTGATGCTCAGCCCAACCGCGGGGATCGACCGGCAGATGCGCTTCGACACCCGCGCACTCGCCCAGCAGATCCTCGACACGCTGCAAAGCCATCCACGTTTCCACGAGTTGAGCGCCAAGTTCGCCGTGCAACTCGATGGCGGTGAAGCGCTGGCGATGCTCGAACATCCCCACGACCTGTGGTTGTCGGCGTTCGAGCGCGATGGCGAGACGTTGCTGGCGTTTGGTCTGGCCGGGTGCCCGACCGATCGCGCGGTCGGGGCGGTGACGCTGGAAAATGGCCATGCGCTGGTGGTCGCGGTGCTGGAGCTGTTCCTCGAACTGGCGCGGCCCGAGCAAACGCGCATGCGCCATTTGCTCGATGAACTGCCGATGCTGGCGTTTCTTGAGCAGCTCAGAGCACGCCTGCCGATCAAAGCGATCAGCGGCTGGCAACGTCTGCCGGTTGCGGACGATCTGCACATCGGCCCTCATCCGCAAAACACCAACAACCTTGTCTACGTCGCAGGCGTGCCGCCACTCGGTCGCCTCGACCCGACCATGCTGCGCGGTGTAGCCCAACTGGCTCGTCGTTTCGGCGACGGCAGCCTGCGTTTCACGCCGTGGCAAAGCCTGCTGCTGCCGAACGTGACGCAGACCGACGTAAACCAGGTGATCGAAGGCCTCAAACAACTGCACCTGCTGACCGATGCCGCTGAGCCACTGTCGAGAATGATCGCCTGCACCGGCGCCAACGGCTGTGGCAAAGGCCTGGCCGACACCAAAAGCGATGCCCGTCTGTTGGCGACGCTGCTGCCGCAAGCGCAAAGCGTGCACCTGTCCGGTTGCACGCGTTCGTGCGCCGCCGCGCACTGTGCCCCGGCGACCTTGCTGGCCGTCAGTGCCGGTCAATACGACCTCTATTTTCGCGATGCAGCACAGCCGGGTTTCGGCACGCTGCACGCACGCAACCTTACTATTGAAGCGGCCGCGGCAGTCCTTATCGATGCTTGCCCGACGCCCGCTCCCGGAGCCCCCTTGATGCTTGATTACATCCGCGATGGTCAGGAGATCTATCGCAACTCCTTCGCGATCATTCGCAGCGAGGCCAATCTGGCGCGCATCCCCGCCGATCTGGAGAAACTCGCGGTGCGAGTCATTCACGCCTGCGGCATGGTCGAGGCCATCGACGGTCTGCAATTCTCTGAGGGGGCGGGCAAGGCCGGACGTGCTGCGCTGGCCGCGGGTGCGCCGATCCTCTGCGATGCGCGAATGGTCTCCGAAGGCGTGACCCGCGCGCGCCTGCCGGCCAACAATGAAGTGATCTGCACCCTGCGCGACGACAGCGTGCCGGGGTTGGCGCGTGAACTGGGCAACACCCGCTCCGCCGCCGCGCTGGAACTGTGGCGCCCGCACCTGGAGGGCAGCGTCGTGGTGATCGGCAACGCGCCGACCGCGCTGTTTTATCTGCTGGAAATGCTCGATGCCGGCGCACCGAAACCGGCGCTGATTCTCGGCTTCCCGGTGGGCTTCGTCGGCGCGGCAGAATCGAAAGCGGCGCTGGCCGCCGACAGCCGTGGCGTGCCGTTTGTGATCATGCAAGGTCGACTCGGCGGTAGCGCCATGGCGGCTGCGGCGGTCAACGCCCTCGCGACGGAGATCGAATGATGCAGGCCAAAGGACGTTTGATTGGTCTGGGCGTCGGCCCCGGTGATCCGGAACTGATCACCGTCAAGGCCTTGCGCCTGCTGCGCGAATCGCCGGTGGTGGCGTACTTCGTCGCCAAGGGCAAGAAGGGCAACGCGTTCGGCATCATCGAAGCGCACTTGCAGGACGCGCAGAATCTGCTGCCGCTGGTGTACCCGGTGACCACCGAAGCGCTGCCGGCGCCGCTGTCGTATGAACAGGTGATCAGTGATTTCTACGATGAAGCCGCCGAGACGATTGCGGCGCATCTGGACGCCGGCCGTGACGTAGCGGTGATCTGTGAAGGCGATCCGTTCTTCTACGGCTCCTACATGTATTTGCATGATCGACTGGCCACCCGCTATGAGGCGCAAGTGGTGCCGGGTGTTTGCTCGATGCTTGGCGGCGCGTCGGTGCTGGGCGCGCCGTTGGTGTATCGCAATCAGAGTTTGTCGGTGCTCTCCGGCGTGTTGCCTCATGAAGAATTGAAGCGACGTCTGGCCGATGCCGACGCGGCAGTGATCATGAAGCTGGGACGCAATTTCCACAAAGTGCGGCAGGTGCTGGAAGAACTTGGCCTGGCCGAACGGGCGCTGTACGTCGAGCGTGCGACCATGGCCAATCAGAAGATCGTGCCGATCGACCAGGTCGAGCCGATGTCGTCGCCGTACTTCTCGCTGATCATCGTGCCCGGCGAACGGTGGCAAGGCTGATGACTTCATCCACTCCCGCGATTGTCATTCTTGGTCAGGGTAGCCTGGCCACTGCCCGGCGCATCCAGCAGGTGTATCCGGCGCAGATCCACGGTCTCGCCGGTCGTGTCGAAGGCGCCGACTGCACGTATCAGGAATTCGGCGCGACCCTGCGCGAGTTGTACCAGCAGGCCACGCCGATCATTGCCCTGTGCGCAGCCGGCATTGTCATCCGCACACTGGCGCCGCTGTTGCTGGAGAAAGGCGCCGAGCCTGCGGTACTGGCCGTCGCCGAAGACGGCAGCGCCGTGGTGCCGTTGCTCGGTGGCCTTGGCGGGGTGAATGTCATGGCGCGGGAGATCGCTGCGGGGCTGCAAGTCGCGGCAGCGATCACCACCAGCGGCGAACTGCGCTTTGGCACCTGCCTGCTCAATCCTCCGAGCGGCTACGCGCTGGCGGATCTGGAGCTGGGTAAACGCTTCGTCTCCGATCTGCTGGCCGGGCATAGCGTGCGCATCGAAGGCGCGGCGCCGTGGCTGGATCAGGCGCAACTGCTGGAAGATCCACAGGCGCAGCGTTCGATTCATGTCGGCAGTGCCGAGCGTGCGGCGAGTGCCAATGAGTTGCTGATCTATCCGCGCAGTGTGGCGGTGGCGGTGAGCGCAGACGTGGCGGATTTGCCGAGTGTGATTCGTGCGGCGTTGCAGCAGGCGAACGTAGCGGTTCAGGCGTTGGCTTGTCTGGTGGCGGCTGATACCGAGATGGCTTCGGCGAACCTGCGCGACGCCGCACTTGAACTGAATGTGCCATTGCGGTTTGTCACGGCGCAAAGCGACATCGGCGCACTGGCGCGCGTTGCGGTGCCAGAGGCCAAAATCATTGAGCAAAACGGCCTGGCCATCGTTGTCGCCGAGCAGCCACTGGACGTCGCGCACATCGGTCGCCCGCGCGGTCGTCTTGCTGTGATTGGCCTTGGCCCCGGCGCTGCCGAACTGATGGTGCCTGCGGTAAAAGCGGAACTGGCTCGCGCCACCGACGTGCTCGGCTATGAAACCTACGTGCGCATGGCCGGCCCGTTCCGCGACGATCAAGTGCAGCATTGCACCGACAACCGCGAAGAAATGCAGCGCGCCCGCCACGCCTTCAGACTGGCGGCCGAGGGCCGTTCGGTGATCGTGGTGTCGTCCGGCGATCCGGGCGTATTCGCCATGGCGGCGGCGGTGCTCGAAGCGTTGCACGAGTCCGATGATCCGGCGTGGCACCGTGTCGATCTGGAAATCCTCCCGGGCGTCTCAGCGTCCCTCGCCACCGCTGCCCAGGCAGGCGCGCCGCTGGGCCATGACTTCTGTGTGATGTCGCTGTCGGACAACCTCAAACCGTGGTCGATCATCGAGAAGCGTCTCGACCTGGCCGCGCAGGCGGATCTGGCGCTGGCGTTCTACAACCCGATCTCGCGCGCCCGTCCGTGGCAACTGGGGCGGGCCCTGGAAATCGTCGCGCAACATCGCACACCGCAAACCCCTGTGGTGCTGGGACGTGACATCGGGCGGCCGGGGCAGACCCTGCGCACCACGACTCTCGGCGCTTTGATGCCGGACCAGGTGGACATGCGCACCATGGTGTTGATCGGTTCCTCCACTACTTGCACTTTTGCGCGGGCTGGAGGAGGGGAATGGGTTTATACGCCACGTTGGTATGGTGAAAAGCCGATTTCTTGAACAGTCGCCCGTTGATCACGGAGGTAAGTTGTAAGTAACTTACAGTTGGCGTGACATTGGGTTAATACTTTCAATTTTAAAGTGCGATAACTAAAACCAGGCCGCGACCCCTTTGGGTTCGCGGCCTTGTGCGTTTGCAGGTGAAAGTATTGCGGATGAACTTGTCGCTGGATCCTACCGTTATGCAGTTTGAATGTTGATCGATGTTGCACGCGACACTGATTGTTTTTTTTGATATTTGAGCTCGTCCGACTTAATCAATAGTTTTGTTTGATCTATTAACTATTGATTCAAGGATGAAGGCTGATGGGGACTTTGAATAGTTCTACAAACAAGAGTGGGTTTGTTTCGGCGGAAGATTTTTTAGTACTGCAACAGGCGTTGGTCGAGCTTGCCGGCTCTACGGAATATGCGGCGCTGATTGCGCTTCATGAAGTTGCCAGTCAAACCGTCGATGCCGCCGAAAAGCTGCTGGCGGTGAAGCTGTTTCAGGAGAAGCTTGGGTCATTACTGAGCCAAAGCAGGCCATCCGCCCCCGTGGCGATCAATCGGATTCAGTCCGAATTGAGTCAATACATCGCGAGGCTTTCAGCGACGGCGGACCTGCTTGCTGGAGTAGGCAAACCCGTGCCGAAAATCATGCACTTTGTCTGGGTGGGCGGTGGTGAAGTCGGCGGTATCCAGCGTGACTATATGAACATCTGGCGCGAGGTGCTGAAGTCTCAGGAATACAAGTTCAATCTCTGGTACGACAGCGATGCAATGTTGGCGCATGAGATGAATCGGGTAATTCTCGAAAGTGCACGAGCTGATGCGATGGAATCGGGAGGCGATAAAGCCACCAAATCCACCCGGTTGTCGCAGATGATCGAGGAACGGGCGCGGGTGTTGAAACAGCAGATGTTCGCGTACATCGAACAACCGCAGTGGCGCGGCAGGGCAGATGATGCGCGTATTGACCTGATGGTCCGCGCCTACGGCATGGATCGATCGACGCTCGAAGCCCTTCGCCAACGACGCCTGGAAACGCATTTGGCAATAGTCGGTCCCGACCTGCAATTGCGAGATGTTCGCCAAGAGTTCGCCGGGCACTTTTTACAGGATGTCTATCAGCGCGAAATCGCCATGCGCGGTAACTTTGCAGCGGCGAGCGATGTCGTGCGTTTGCAGGCCGTGCATCTGGAAGGTGGCCGTTACAGTGACATGGATTACTTGCCACCGTTGGCCAGCAAGTTGGGTGGCGTGGATATCAGTGGTTTTGATGTCAACCAGCAACTTTGGGTTCTGAAACTTTTACTGGATCACAACGAAGCGTTGATGCCGGGTCGCGACGCAGTTCGCTACAAAGACATTACCGGAGAAATTCCTGTTCAGTATGCAGAGGCGTTAACCACATTCGCGCGCAGCAAACCCGCCGCTCATGAAATCTTTGTTGCACCGCAAGATCGCTCTGCCCCGTTAGACGCTCTTCGCCTCGGCACGCTCCATGGCTTTTCGAAGAATGGGCAAGTCAATGCTCACTTCATTGCTCATCCGGGCAGTGCCATGACCATGGCGTATTTGCAGATGATCCGGGTGAATTATGATTGTCTGCAGGAAGTAGAGCGCCGTTCCATTGAAGCCGGAATCGACACAGCGGATGAAGGTCGGTTATTTGATGTAATTCAAGACGTGGTCAATGAAATGCAGGCGCGGGGCAAACTGCCTGAATCAGACGCGCTTTTTCGTGCGTACAAACTCATTGATGCCATTGGTAGCTACTACGCGGACGGCATTCGAATCGGCGCGAGAGGCACCGTCACTCTTACCGGTCCCGGTGCCGCAAGTTCGGGGCTGACCCAGTACATCGAGCAGCAACTGATGCCCGATCAGATTGATCAGATAAGCCATCACCTGCAGTTGCTCGAAGGCTATAACGATGTCACGGAAGAGGAAAGGATCTCCGGCTGGACCGTCAACGACGACCCCGAGCAATGGCTGGCTAAAGAGCAGGAAAAATGGCAAACCGGACAACTGAAAGCGCGTTACGCCGGCCAATTGGCTGACCTGCTGAAGCAAAAGACCCTGACGTTCAAGCAAGGCTGGCCGGTGATCGAAGGCAAACCGGTGTTGCTGACTTCGGTATTGCAACACTTGATGGATGAACTGGGCGGTTCCTTCATTCGCGTGATGAAGGACAAGTTGAGCGGTGACTTCACCTTCGACACAGCCTTCACCATTGATTTTGAAACGCGTCAGCAAATCATCGCGCAATCCGACACCCAGATTCCCGCATCCCATGGCGTCGAGCTCACCAGCAACCTGAATGAACTGTTTACCCACGTCGCCCACGGCTCGCTCCACCCTGAGCACTTGAGCCCGATGCTGCGGGTGATACTGGGTGGCATCTTCGGCGCCACGAGCCTGGGTGACGCGGGATTCGTCGACGCTTGGCAGCAAGTGTCGAATATCGCTAGGCAAACCTCGGAAGGCGGTGTGTTCGCTCGCTACAACGCCATCGAGAACGCCGTGCGTCAGCGCCAGTCTGCAGACAACGAAAGCGCACCAGTGCCGCGCGGCCAGCCTGACACGCACACCACGCGGGAGCTCAAGGTGCTCGCCTTGACCGAGCCGCTGACGCTGAACAGATGGCATGAACGGATCGAGCAGATCAGCCGCACTGCGCAACGTGAATACCGCGGGCAAATCCTTCAGCGCGGCGGTCAGGTGCGTGAACTGTTTTTCAAGGCCGGGGCCATTTCCACCCGGCAAATGCCGCAGGATCTGCTGATGAACACCGCGGGCGATCCCGGCCGGCGTTGCTATCCGCTGGCCCTGCTGACGGCGTCGGCTCTGGCCCAGGGCGATGCGGCCGAGCGGGCACTGATCGGGCGTGTTGCCAACGCTGGCAAGACACCGGCTGACGCTGATTCCCGAGCGTTGCTGCTGGCGCTGGATGAGCTGCATCAAACGCCAGTCACCGATCACGGAACCGCGCACGGTCTGCAGGGGGTTGAGGCTGTCGTGCAGATGCTGCAAGCGAAAACGGCACCCGCCGTCATGCTGCTCGATACCGGTAATCACGCGTTGCTGGTGGCCAAAGTCATGCAGGGCGACACGCCGGTTTTTCGTTTTTACGACCCCAACTTCGCGATTTTCGGCTTTGCCGGGGCGCAACAGTTGTCGCTGGGCATGGCGCTCTACTTGAGTGCCGGAAACGGCGCGATGGCCAGGCTTTACGGTCTGGGCGACATCGCCAAAGCACAATTCAATGTGACCGAACTGAA
This sequence comes from Pseudomonas sp. MF6776, assembly GCF_016613125.1. NCBI lineage: Bacteria > Pseudomonadati > Pseudomonadota > Gammaproteobacteria > Pseudomonadales > Pseudomonadaceae > Pseudomonas > Pseudomonas sp. MF6776. The sequence continues at coordinate 18,047 of NZ_JAENSQ010000011.1, read as the reverse complement.
CACCACGAAGATTGCCGACACAGTGCTTTCTTCGAATCTGCGACTCGACAGCTTTCTGAAAAATCAGGCGATTACGGATGTTCAAGGTGTTTCGGTCTGGGAAAAGCAGGCGCTCGGGCGCACCCGCTCCTTGAGTGAAAACGCTCGAATGGGGTCCAGTCTGGCGCAGCTGGATGCTCGTTACTGGACGCAGGAATTTGCCCAGGCCACCGACCTTTTGCGTGCCGAATACAAACTGGGACGTGAATATCTGCCGTTGCTGGACACCGTCGAAAAAACGCCGGAGGCGGGTTACTCGCTGACCATGGCTGACGTTCTTCACCCGCAGAACACACTCAAGGTTTCCACCACCGACGCGCGGTTCAGCAAGATCAGGCACCACCTTCAGCGACTGGTGAAAACCCTGGCCGGCGAGCCCACCCATGCGGGTGAAGCCGACGGCGGGAGCCGCTTGAGTTTTGCCTTTGCGATTCAGACGCTGATTACCGAAATGCGCCAACGGGATTACCAGGACGGTGAAGGACAGATGCCGACATTGGCGATTGCCCTTCAGGTTCAGGTGTATGTGAACTATGCACAGCTGGGTTTCGGCGTGGTCAGCGATGTGGTGCAGATCGCCCGGCTGGTGCAACAGGTGTCGGCTGCCGAGCAAGCGCTGAAACAGACCTCGGTTTCGGGGCGCTTGGCCGGTCGTGCTGCCACTGGCGCCGGCTTCGTATTTTCCTTGGCGAATATCGGGTTCGATATTTACAACCTGTCGATTGCCGAAAACCATGAGCAGCGATCGAGGTTTTCCACGTCGCTGGCCTTCAACGTGGCGGCGCTGGGGCTGGATATCGTTGCGCTGGCGGCCGGTGGCGTCGTTGGCGGGGCAGCGGCTTTCCTGTCTGTGCCTTTGCTCGGTATCGGCATCGGCGTGACAGCCATCGCCAGCAATCTGGGGCAGATCCGGGACAAGGCCACGGCCGTCGGCAACCATCTGCGCGATATCCAGAATGCCTACACTCCCGGCGCCTATACCCTCGAACACGGGGTTTTGCAGTTCCCGGCCGAGGCGGTCATCACGAGCCTTGATCTGCAAGATAATCAGGTCCGGTTCAACAGCCAGAGTTTTTACCCGTGGGTGGGCAGTTGGTCGGAGTTACCACAGTCCACCTCTGCCCCAGAGCACATGCACCGCGCCATCAACATTCGGGAGGCATTCGAACTGCCCGAAGTCATGACGCTCGACAAGGGCCGAGCCGGCGATCGCCATACGGTCGTGCTGCCGTGTACGCCTGTCTGCTTTTACGGATACGAGTATCAACTGGGGGGCACGGGACACAAGTACGTGCCAAAGCCAGGAGAGGTGGTTGCGCCGCGTACCTCGAGTGAGGCCCCCGGGCCGCATTGGTATTCATACCGTTCGCCTATTGCTGTGGCCCTTGAAGCGATTGTCGACAGCTTCAACGATGGCATCTATACCCGCTATCCCCAGTTACGCAACAGTGCGGCTTACAAGTTGGAGTATGACAAACAAGGTAACCAACGGTTTTACCTGTACAGCACTCCATCGCTGAAACACATCCTCTACAAACTGCTACCGGTCCATAAGCCGACAAACATAGACGTGCAGCTGGATGAACATGTCCGTCAGTTGGTCGTCCCGCAGTTGCCGAAGGAGTGGAAGCAGTGCATTTCCTACGAGATCTTCAGCCACTCCCCAGGCACGCGTCAGCTCTGGCTGACGCCGGGCCTTGTTGCGGTTTCCCTGCGCAACTATGCGGCGACGCAGTGGATACTTCATGCGCCGTGGGCCAGCGAAAAAAGCGTTGGTTTTGACGGCGTGTCGCTCAACGTCGACGGGATTCGCATCGAAGGTCATGTGGATTTCATCGAGCTGGCGAACGGTGAGTTGTTCCGTCTCGACTGGAAAGCCGTGCGGCTGATGCTGGTGTCCATCACGCTGGAGCATCCCACTGCCTTGGCCAATGCTTCTACATTGCAAATTTCGATAGGCAGAGAAACTTCGCAGGCAGCGGTGCTGGCGCGAATTCGAATGCTGGCGGCAGAGCAACGCGTCGCCACCGCTTATGTGCCATTGAACAAGTTCAGGGTGCCGCTGAGCGCGGCAAACCAACCGGTGTTCGTCACCGCCTACTATGACGTGGCGAACGCGCGGTTGTTGTATGCGCGCAACCTGCCTGAGGCCATCAATGATGGCGTGACACTGGCGGCAGTCGATGCCAGGCACGCCTGGTTCTATCACCCCGAGCATGCGACGGTCTGGCGCGTCGACATGATCACCGGCACGGTCAACCAGCGCTACCGGTTGATGAATCCCGCCAGTGGCTCAAGGATTGTCGGTTGTGAACAGACTGTCGGCGGCATTCGGGTGCGGCAAACGATGCTTGCGGTCGACAGCGGCGTAGAGACCGGTTTTGAATATTTTCTGACTGAGTCCACGGTAACGCTTGAGTGCATCAACACTTCGGCTGCCTGGGGCGATTACACACCGCGCCGGCCGGCCAGTTACTGGCGCTCATTGGTTGATCGCTTCAAAACGCCGCGTGACTACGCCGACAGCACCCCCGGCATGGCGGCGGGCCTGGCCATTTGGCGGCCAGCTCAGTTTGTGCAGATACGCGGTCACGTCCAGCAAGAGGTTCGAGATGTTGGCTGGATTCGTCTGGCCGATGGTCTGCATTTCCAGTTAGACCGTGCCAGTGGCCTCGATCTGGATACGAAGATGCTGGTTTGGGATGCAGGTCTGGGTGATCTCCCGCTGTTCTACAGCAAAAGCGCCGGACTGCTGCAGCGGGGGGCCGGAACGGATGACTCGCAAGTTATCGCAACCGACGTCATCGATGTCAGCCAATTCGCTCAGCGTTTCATCGCCACCCGGGAAGACGGCCTGTTGTTCGAGGTCAACAAGCAAGGCGTGATGAAGTTTGTGGGCGTCGGGACGCAGTGGTTGCACAAACATACGGATTGGCTCGCCGCTTTACCGGCGCTTGCCGAAACGTGGAAAACTGCGCCGTTCTCGATCAATGGTCTGGAAAATGTCGGCGGCACACATTCGCTGGCAATGTGGTGCGTCGACGACAAGTTCTTGCTGGCCAAAATCGCTGGTACCACGGAGCTGGATCTGGTTGGACTGACCCCTGACAAACAGGCCGCGTGGTTGATGGATATTTGGGGACGGCTCTATCGCCAGCCTCTGACGAATATCGAGGCACTGCGTCGGGCGTTTGCCGGTGGCAGTCGCCTGTTACATCCGGAGCATTTGCCAGATGCGGAAATGGTTTGGTCGCAATGGTCCTTTACCCAAGTGCTGATGGACGGCCAAGGCCTGATCGGACAAACCCGCGAAGGCGTCAACCTGGAACTGATAGATCAGCAGCCTGCACGCATTATCAGTTTCGAAAACAAATGGTCGGATGGGGCCGGCCAACGTCCCGAACAGTTGCAGGAGCGCTTGCGAGCACTATTGAACAAGCAAAACCACGCGCCGTTCCTGCCAATCAAACGTCATGCGGGTCGCTACACGTACTACGTGCCGCAACTGGACCGGCTGTTCGATGTTACCGGTCGTGCCGACGGGCAGTGGGCGGTGTTTCTGGGGAATCGCGATGAGTCGGTGCCGCTGCTGTTCGATCCGGTGGACGGCTTGATTTTCAGCCGTGGTGCGCAGAAGGACATCTGGCTGGCGGGCAGTTACGCACAGCGTGAAGGGGAGTTGCTGTCGCTTGAAGTGAGTGGCGAGGTCATCGATCTCGTGGCGCTGCTGCCGGACGGGATCAACACGTTGGTACTGGCTTTTGGTGCGCAGACGTCAAGCTACCGGATCCTGGATGACGCGTGGCAGCGCCTGGATTGCATTGTGGTTGATAGTCGCCGGCCATCCGCCCGGCAAGTCGCCGGTGAGGGCACGCTGGTTCTGGACATGGCTGGCAATGAGCGCCTGCTGATGTCGCAGGTTGATGGGCAACTGGTGTTCACCGATCCGGACAACGCACACAGTCTGATCGTGCGACATGTCATACCCGAAGAGGGCAAACCGGGCATGTCGATGCAGATAAGCGTCAGAGTTGCAGACGAGCATTGCGCATTCCCGGTCGAACAATGGCTGAGCGCCATTTCACAAACCAAAAATGACCAAGGGGTTGCCACGCTCAAAGCAGTCGTTGAAAAGATCACCTGACATTTCACGGCAAACTGAACACGAAGGGTCGTGAGCGGATCAGCTCACGACCCTTTTTACCCCAGATAACCCTTGATCCCGGTAAAGATGATCTGCGCCGCCAGTGCGCACACAAACAGTCCCATCAAACGACTGACAATCTGCAAACCCTGATCGCCGAGAATCCGCTCGATGCGGTTCGACAGGTACAGCACCACGCCGACGGTGAAACTGGCCAGCGCAATGCTCACGATCGCCGTGAGTTTGTCGTCCCAGTGTGGCTGGCTGACGCCCATGACCAACAAGGCGCCGATAGTGCCGGGGCCGACGGTCAACGGAATGGTCAGCGGCACGATGGTCACATCCTGCTGCACATTGTCGGTTTGCACCACCGACTTGCCTTGCGCCATGCCCAGCGCCGAGATGAACAGCACGCTGCCGGCACCGATCCTGAACGCGTCCACGGTGATGCCGAACACGTCGAAGATCACTCGCCCGAACAAATACAGCAGGACGCTGGAAACCAGGGTAGCGATCGCCACTTTCCACGCCAGGCGCCGTTGCTCCTTGCGCGAATAACCACGGGTCAGGCTGATGAAGCAGGACAACACGAAGAACGGGCTGTAGAGCACCAGCATCTTCAGGTAAACGCTGAATAACACGTGGAGCATGGTTTGGGCTCACGACAGGAGAGTGTGGGAATGGAGTCTATCAGTCGTTCAGGTTTTTGTCGGTAGCGACTTTTTAAAGTGTTTCGAGTTGCTGTTGTTTGGTAGTTAGTTGTAGTTTTGTTTGCTTGATGATTGTGTTACATGTTCAGGTTTGTATGTTCTTGATTGGCTGGTTATGGTTGCTCTCGCAAGTTCATGAGGACTTGTTTTAATAATGATAAGGAATTCGTGATGAGTGACCAGGTAATGCAGAAGGCGTTTGTTGATAAGTGTTTGAGCGATATTCAGCAATATGATGTTGGTGACATGCCTGCTATTCGTAGCCGCAGTTTTTCATCGGGCGTTACTGTTGTGGTGCCGGAAAAAGCCTCTATCGTTGGTGAAGGTATTTTGACCTTTACGGGTTATCTCAGTGAGGTAAATCGAACCGATGCACAAAATGCCTATCTTTTCGCAAGTCTGGTAGCGAACAAAAAGTATCCGCGGGAAGACCAGGGCCAGGATTGGTACTTGTTGTTCCGTGACGTGATGAACAAAGCGGGCTGGTCTTCTACCAGCATCTATTACAATAACCTTGAAGTCGGCGGTACCAGTGTCCGTATGGACAAACTGGTACTGGAAATTCTGGGTTCGGTTATCTCGGGTCTGGCATTGCCCGGTCCGACTAGTGCATTGATGCTGAAAGTGGCAACCGATGCAATTGCAGCACTGAGCAAACGTGAGACCGCCTTAACGCTGTATGAGCGAAACCTTTTGAATAACGGCGTGGGTGGCATCTCGACCGGAGCCTGCACCGAAGTAAATGGTGTGCCCTTGATGGCTGTCGGTGCAGTTCGTTTTCAGCGCCGCAATACGTCGGACAAAGTGCTGTTCGTCGATGTGGATGTTCGTAACGTGAAAATGTATCGGGGCGAGACCGTATTTGAAAAAAATACGGATACCGCCAATGCGACTCGCGACTATATACGCACCAAGTTGGGTCTGAATGCACTTTCTAAAATCGAAGAGTTCGAGATTTAATCAGTGCTGGAAGGGCGGTCGGGGTCGGCTGCCCTTTTTTATATTCGGGAGGGTGACATGGTCGACGAATGTTTGACGATGGTGGTGGGAAATTCCATTGTGCTTGTGCCTGAAGTTGATGGTGCGGCGGCTTACGATGATCTGATCAACTCGATCTTGCTTGCACAACTGGTAGCTAATAAAAAGATTGAAAAAACGCCTGGGTTAATCTGGTATGACGCCTATATGGAAGTACTCGATGCCTACTGGTTACGTCCAGAAAAGGCGCATCAGACATGGGGGTTCAGACACAACACAGAAGAACTCGTGCCAAATGTGTTTACCGCTATGTTGAATCACGGTGCATTAGGTGACGCCCATACAATCGCCGCGGTTCTGGCGCGAATTGCAAAGTTGCCGGACAAAGAGCCGGCGCTCCAACTGCTGCGAAGTCACATGCAAGCATTAGTTGAGCCTGCGCCAGCCAAAGTGTCAGCTCCGTTGACGAGTGTACGTTTGCTGGTGATAGACGCGAAATCTCCCACCTCGATTACCAGTGCGTATGTCGAGTTCAAGACGCGAAAAGTATTGAGCCCCAATCCATTCCAGCCGTCGTATCAATCTGATGATTTGCACGGTTTGGTTCATGTGCATCACGCGTGTGAAACCCTTGTTGAACAGCTCTACGGTCCTGTGCGTGCGGCGATTGCTGTGAAAGTCAGGGACAGGCTTGCGGGCAATGTTGCGACGTTGACCCTGCCAGCGGAGGTGAAGTCATGTCGGATCCCGTGACACCTCAGGCCGCCGTGGTGGGCGCCAGTGTTGTCGCATTCGCCAGCGGTGTGCCGACGCCCCATCGAGATGACATCTACATGAGCACCGCTCATGCACAAATGGCGACACGCGCGGCAATTGAGGACGGGCTAGCGACTGACTGGTTTGAGTACTACTGCAAGGTACTCAGGTTTATCGGTTGGGATGTGCCGAAACCACAGACCCTGACGCCATCACGCAACAGTCTGATGGCCGGCCAGGCGACGCAACGGATCTCAACCATCATGGGCGAGGAATTTTCCGAGCCAATGCGTCGTGCGCTGCTGGCAATTGAGCGTAATACCCTGGCGCTCAAACGGTTCGAGTCCACGAGCATTCGTGGCGATGCCGGTTACTTTCAGATAATTCCCTGCGTCATGAGCGGCCCGAACAAGGTTGAGATGGGCATCTACCATCGTCAGTTCAGGATCAGGCGACAGGTCTCGGGATTTCTGTTTGGCGAAGACGAGACACTCATCCACAACAGCGTCGAACAGATCGCCGCCATCACGTTCAACACCCTTCATTACGCCCAGTTTCGGGATAGGGTCAAAAAGTCGGTGCTGACCGGCTCGCTCAACTACCTGAGCAGTCTGGAGATCTGAGCGAATCAGAAGGTCGACGCCGTGCGGTTCTGTTGATCACGTTGGGCCACCCAATGCTCGATCAATTCGCGCAATTGCGACAGCTCGACCGGTTTGGACATGTGCCCGTCCATTCCGGCCTGGCGTGCGCGCTCCTTGTGCTCGGCGAGAATGTGCGCGGTCAACGCGACGATCGGCGTGCGGATGCGTTGGTTGCTGACTTCCCACGCGCGCAATTGCTGAGTTGCGGAGAAACCGTCGAGGATTGGCATCTCGCAGTCCATCAACACCAGGTCGTAACGCTGGGCTTTCATCGCTTGCAGTGCTTCCTCACCGTTGCTGGCGGTGTCGGGTTGCAGGTTGAGCTTGCCGAGCATGCCGCGAATCACTTTGGTCGAAATCGTATTGTCTTCGGCAACGAGGATGCGGAAATCGCTCGGCACTTTGGCCACGGTGGCCGCGGTCACCACTTGCGGCTGGAACACCACCTGGCCTTTGTTGCGCTGGTTGAGTTCGTCCGCGAGGGTGGTCTTGAGCGTATACCCGGCCACCGGTTTGGCCAGAATCCTTTTGATCCCCGAGTTACGCGCGATGATCTTGCTCGGCGCGTTGCTGATGCCGGTGAGCATGATCAACAGGATGTCGTGGTTCAGGCTCGGGTCTTCCTTGATCTTGGCCGCCAGTTGCATGCCGGTCATGCCGGGCATGTTCTGATCGAGCAGGACCACATCGAAGTAATCACGCAGGTGCGCCTTGGTGCGCAGCAGCGCCAGCGCTTCCTTGCCCGACGGCACGGCGCTGACGTTCAGGCCCCAGGCACTGCATTGCTGCACCAGCACTTTGCGACAGGTGTCGTTGTCATCGACCACCAACACCCGCGCGCCTTGCAACGGGCTGTCGAGGTCGGAGGTCGGGTGTTCAAGGCGATCCGGGTCCAGCGGCAGCGTCAGCCACAGGGTGCTGCCCTGATTGGTGCCGCTTTTGATGCCGAATTCACCCTGCATCAACCGGATCAGTTGCCGCGCGATCACCAGGCCCAGATTGCCACCCAGTCGATTGGCCGAAAGGAAATGCTTGCTGTGCAGCTCGGCGTGCATCAGCGCGTCACGCTCTTCCTGCTCCATCGGCTGGCCGCTGTCCTGCACGGCGATGCGCAGGCGCGGTTTGCTGCTGCGCTCATCGAGGGCGACGACGATCAGCACTTCGCCTTCGTCGGTTTTTTTCAGGGCGTTTTCCAGCAGACTCAGCAGGGTCTGGCGCAGACGGGTCGGGTCGCCGCTGATCACCCGCGGCACTTGCGGCTGAATGAAGCTGATCAACTCGACGTTCTGCTGTTCGGCCTTGGCGCGGTAGATGCTCAGGCAGTCATCGATCAACGCGTTGAGATCGAACTGCACGTCGTCCAGTTCGATCTGCCCGGATTCGAGTTTGGAGATGTCGAGAATCTCGTTGATCAATGTCAGCAGTTCGTTGCCGGCACTGTGGATGGTCTGCACGTAATCGCGCTGTTTGACCGACAACGGGGTACCGAGCAGCAACTCGGTCATGCCCAGCACGCCGTTCATTGGCGTGCGAATCTCGTGACTGATCTTGGCGAGGAATTCGGCTTTGGCGTTGATCTCGGCGTTGCTTGCGGCGAGGTCGCGACTGATGCTGAAACGGCTTTCGGTGATGCTGCGTTGACGCTCGCCCAGCGCAATGCTCATCAACAGCCCGCTGATGCAGATAAACACCATCAACGTCATGATCAGGCCTTGCGGCGCGACCAGTGTCAGGCCCAGCAATGCCGGAAGAATGATCAGCGTACCGATGTTGAACACCACCATGGCAGCAACAAACAACCGCGCCGGGCGGTAGCCCTTCTGCCAGTGATAGAACGCGACGAACAACATGCTCAGACCGGCGAGTGCCACCAGCGCGTAAGTGATGATGTTCAGGGGCAAGGTGTTGACGAACAACAGCAGCAAGCTGCACGTCACGATGAACAGAATGTCGCCCAGCAACAGTTTGTTCAGCGGATGCGGGCCCAGCGGGGCGAAGAAGCGCAGGGCAAACATCAAACCGGCCGGCGCGGTCAGCAGCAACGCGAGATAAGCTCCGGGCGTCTGGATCGCATGCCAGTTAGGTAGCCAGGGGCCGGCGAGGTTGAGCAACAGCAACAGGCTGAGTCCCAACAGACCCTCGCAGATCGCCAGCCACAGGCTGCTGCGTGAACGGGAGTAGGCGTAGCGCACGAGATTGTGCAGCAACAGCATGGCGAGGCAGCCGAACAGCAGGCCGAAGATCAGTGTCTGGTTCTGGTCGGCCGCGCTCATGACCGCCGATTGCAGGGTGATGTGCGGGCGTAACTGATGGTCGGAAACCAGCCGCACGTAGACGTCGAGAGGCTTGCTACTTTGCGGCAGCGGCAGCATGAAGTCGCTGCTCGGTAGCGGCCGTTCAGCCTGGGGTTGGTCGGTGCCGGTGTTGCGTTGCTCGATCAGTTGGTCGCCGTCGAGCACGTACAGATTGAGGTGTGACAGGTCCGGGGCGAAGATCCGCAGCACTTGTTCGTGCTTGCCGGGCGCGAGCCTGAAGCGCAGCCACAGTGCTCCCTCGGGCTCGGCCGCGGTGAGGCGGTCAAGGTCGATGGGGCTGAATTGGTTGGTGTAACGGGCTGAGCGGATATCGCTCAGTTGCAGATTGCCCTGATCGTCGAGCAATACCGACCAGCCACTGCCTTGCGTGGCCTGGGCCGGGAGCATGCAGAGCAAGGTCAGCAACGTGACGGTGAAGCTTATGGCAATCCTGAGCCAGCGCACGGCGAAATCCCTTCTTAGGTTGATGCCAGAGTATAACGACGCGCGGCGGCGGAACAGCCCGGCGAGGAGCGGTATCCCTCGCCGGACTTCATGGACAGCTTATTCCTGGGTTTCGCCACGTTCACGGGCAATGGCGCGGTAGCCAATGTCCTTGCGGTAGAAGCTGCCTTCCCAGTCGATCGCGGCCGCCAGCTTGTAGGCTTGCTGTTGCGCATCACTGACGCTGGCGCCCATTGCGGTGGCGCAGAGTACGCGACCACCGGCGGTTACGACCTGGCCATCTTTCAGCGCAGTGCCGGCGTGGAAGACTTTGCCTTCCAGGCTTGCCGCAGCGTCCAGACCGTTGATCGCGGCGCCTTTGGCGTAGTCGCCCGGGTAGCCGCCAGCGGCCAGCACGATGCCAACGCTCGGACGTGGATCCCACTGCGCCTCGACCTTGTCCAGCGCTTGCGCCAGGGCAGCTTCAACCAACAGCACCAGGCTCGACTGCAAACGCAGCATCACCGGTTGGGTTTCCGGATCACCGAAACGGCAGTTGAACTCGATGACTTTCGGGTTGCCGGCCTTGTCGATCATCAGACCGGCATAGAGGAAACCGGTGTAGACGTTGCCTTCATCGGCCATCCCGCGCACGGTCGGCCAGATCACCAGGTCCATCACGCGCTTGTGCACGTCGGCGGTCACTACCGGGGCAGGGGAGTAAGCACCCATGCCGCCGGTGTTCGGGCCGCTGTCGCCGTCGCCGACGCGTTTGTGGTCCTGACTGGTGGCCATCGGCAGGACGTTCTTGCCGTCAACCATGACGATGAACGAGGCTTCTTCGCCGTCGAGGAATTCTTCAATGACCACGCGCGAACCGGCATCGCCGAAAGCATTGCCGGCAAGCATGTCGCGCACGGCGTCTTCGGCTTCAGCCAGGGTCATGGCAACGATCACGCCTTTACCGGCGGCCAGGCCATCGGCCTTGATCACGATCGGTGCGCCTTTTTCACGCAGATAAGCCAGGGCTGGCTCGATCTCGGTGAAATTCTGGTAGTCGGCGGTCGGGATCTTGTGGCGCGCCAGGAAGTCCTTGGTGAACGCCTTCGAGCCTTCCAGCTGTGCAGCGCCAGCGGTCGGACCGAAGCAGTCCAGGCCACGGGAACGGAACAAGTCGACAACGCCAGCCACCAGCGGCACTTCCGGGCCGACGATGGTCAGGGAAACGTTTTTCTCGGCGAAATCGGCAAGCTGCTCAAGGGCCAGCACGTCGATGGCGACGTTCTCGCACTTGGCTTCAATCGCCGTACCGGCGTTGCCCGGGGCAACGAAAACCTTCTGCACGCGCGGATCCTGAGCCACTTTCCAGGCCAGAGCGTGTTCACGGCCACCGCTGCCAATGATCAAAACATTCAAAGAGAGACTCCTTCGGAGAAAGCTGCAAGCTACAAGCTGCAAGTTGGAGCGACTGCGTGGCGCTCATTTACAGCTTGTGCTTTGAATTAATAAGGCTGCACCTGCAAGAGGGAGCGACACCTGTCTGCTCTTTCTTGCAGCTTTCAGCTTGAAACTTGTGGCTGCTTCAATGGCGGAAGTGGCGCATACCTGTGAACACCATCGCAATCCCTGCCTCATCGGCAGCGGCAATCACTTCAGCATCACGCATCGAGCCACCTGGCTGGATCACCGCAGTGATGCCGACCTTGGCCGCATTGTCCAGACCGTCGCGGAACGGGAAGAACGCGTCCGATGCCATTACCGACCCCGCCACTTGCAGACCCGCGTGTTCAGCCTTGATCGCAGCGATTCGTGCGGAGTTTACGCGGCTCATCTGGCCAGCGCCGACACCGATGGTCTGGCGGTTCTTGGCGTAGACGATCGCGTTGGATTTGACGTACTTGGCCACTTTCCAGGCGAAGATCAGGTCGTTGATTTCCTGTTCGGTCGGCGCGCGCTTGGTCACGACTTTCAGGTCTTCGCTGCCAATCATGCCGATGTCGCGGCTTTGCACCAGCAGGCCGCCGTTGACGCGCTTGTAGTCCCACGCGGCAGCGCGGTCAGCCGACCACTCGCCACAGGCCAGCAGGCGCACGTTGGCTTTGGCGGCAACGATGGCCCGGGCTTCTTCGCTCACGGAAGGGGCGATGATCACCTCAACGAACTGACGCTCGACGATCGCTTTGGCGGTCTCGGCATCCAGTTCACGGTTGAAGGCAATGATGCCGCCGAACGCCGATTCGGTGTCGGTAGCGTAAGCCAGTTCGTAGGCCTGACGGATGCCGCCTTCGGCGTCTGGGCTCACCGCAACGCCGCACGGGTTGGCGTGCTTGACGATCACGCAGGCTGGCTTGACGAAGCTCTTCACACATTCCAGCGCAGCGTCGGTGTCGGCCACGTTGTTGTACGACAGCTCTTTGCCTTGCAGTTGGGTCGCGGTAGCGATGCCGACTTCGGCAGGTTTGGCTTCCACATAGAACGCCGCGCTCTGGTGCGGGTTCTCGCCGTAGCGCATTTCCTGAGCCTTGATGAACTGGCTGTTGAAGGTGCGCGGGAATTCGCTGCGACCTTGCGTGCTGAGGGTTTCAGCGGCCTGGTTCACGGTGCCCATGTAGTTGGCGATCATGCCGTCGTAGGCGGCGGTGTGTTCGAACGCCTTGAGCATCAGGTCGAAACGCTGAGCGTAGGTCAGGCCACCGGACTTGAGGTTTTCGAGGACGTTGGCGTAATCGCTGGCGTTGACCACGATCGCGACATCTTTATGGTTTTTTGCTGCCGAACGGACCATGGTCGGGCCGCCGATGTCGATGTTCTCGATGGCGGTCGGCAGGTCGCAACCTGGCTTGTTGATGGTCGCTTCGAACGGGTACAGGTTGACCGCTACCAGATCGATCGGCTTGATGCCGTGTTCGTTCATGATGGCGTCGTCGATACCGCGACGACCGAGGATGCCACCGTGGATTTTCGGGTGCAGGGTCTTCACCCGACCGTCCATCATCTCCGCGAAACCGGTGTAATCCGCGACTTCCACTGCGGCAACGCCGTTGTCGCGCAGCAGCTTGAACGTTCCGCCGGTGGAGAGGATCTCGACGCCCAGGGCTTCAAGCTCCTTGGCGAATTCGAGGATCCCGGTCTTGTCGGAAACGCTGATCAAGGCGCGGCGGATCGGCAGGCGGGTAGTCTGGTCGGTCATCTCAATTTCCATCAAAAGCAAAGGAAGTCAGCAAAAAAGGCGACCGGTTTTACGCGGGCGCCTTTCTGGTTTGATTGAATGCTTACAGCAGATCGTACTGCTTGAGTTTCTTGCGCAGCGTGCCTCGGTTGAGTCCGAGCAGCTCGCTGGCCTTGGTCTGGTTGCCCTTGACGTAGTTCATCACGCTTTCGAGCAGGGGAGCCTCGACTTCGGAGAGCACAAGGTTGTACACATCCGTGACGGACGCGCCCTCAAGGTGGGCGAAATAATTGTGCAGCGCCTTCTCAACACTCCCGCGAAGGGTCTGACCTTCTTCGCTCGGCGTATTGAGGTGCTGTTTCAAATTCACGTTGTCGCTCACGGGTGCTGTTCCACTCACTAAAGTCTCGGTCATCATCGTCATGCGGCCACCCCTTCTTCGTCCCCTGTCAGGCTCTTGTAACGCTCGGCGAAGAACTCCCGAACGTTGGCGCATTGTGTTTCCGTACCATCCAAACGATTGAAGTGGGCGCGAAACTCCTTGGCGCCCGGCAAGGTTGCGAGATACCAGCCCACATGCTTTCGAGCAATACGCACGCCCATCACATCCCCATAGAAAGCGTGAAGTGCGGCCAGATGCTCTAGCAGAATGTGTTCCACCTCGGTCAGCTCCGGTGCCGGCAATTTCTCGCCAGTGCGCAGGAAGTGATCGATCTCGCGAAAAATCCATGGCCGCCCTTGGGCGGCTCGGCCTACCAACAGGCCATCGGCACCGGTCGCGTCGAGCACGTAACGGGCCTTTTCCGGCGAATCAATATCGCCATTGGCAAACACCGGGATCGACACGGCCTGCTTGATCGCGGCAATCGTGTCGTACTCGGCTTCACCTTTATAAAGATCGGCGCGAGTGCGGCCATGCACTGCCAGCGCGGTGATCCCGGCCTGCTCGGCGATCTTCGCCACAGTCAGTCCGTTCTTGTTGTCGCGATCCCAGCCAGTGCGGATCTTCAGGGTGACCGGCACATCAACCGCAGCCACGACGGCCTGCAGGATCTCGGTCACCAGTGCTTCATCTTTCAACAACGCGGAGCCGGCGGCCTTGTTGCAGACCTTCTTTGCCGGGCAACCCATGTTGATATCAATAATCTGTGCGCCCAGTTCGACGTTGGCGCGGGCCGCATTTGCCAGCATCTGTGCATCACCACCGGCAATCTGCACCGAGCGTGGCTCGGGATCGCCTTCGTGGATCATGCGCATGCGCGACTTGCGGGTGTTCCACAGGCTCATGTCACTGGTGACCATTTCCGAGACCACAAGCCCTGCGCCCAAACGCTTGCAAAGCTGACGAAAGGGCTGGTCGGTGACCCCCGCCATCGGGGCGAGAATCAAGCCGTTCTGTAATGTATATGGGCCGATGCGTACCGCCGACATAGGACTTCCCTGAAGTGGGGCCGGATCATGAGAGTTCGAAAAAGGGTTGGCATGATACCCGCTCTCGATGACTGGATAAAGGCTGAATTGAACAAAATCTGAACAGTTATTTTCTTATCGCCAGCGGTTCGGTAGCCCGGCGCGAAGTCAGAAAATTGCCGTCAATTCAGAAACGATGAAGCGATTCACTCGGGCGAGTGAAAACTCAGGCTGTAATTCACCGCTTTAGGGCCTGGATCGAGAATATCCAGCGCGATGTGGATCGGCGTTTGTGGCGGCATCTCCGCCAAACCTTCGAGATCGCCGCTCAAGTACTCGCCGGGTTTGAAGCGCCGACTGGCGATCAGGTGGCCGTTGAGGTCGGCAAACCGCAGCTCCAGCAAAGGAAACGGCTGGGAGAACGTTGCGCGGTTATAAATGATCGCGTCGACTACCAGCGCGCCGTTGAACTCCGGATGGCTGCGCACGACCAGGTTGCTGCTTTTGATTCTGGCAATGTCGACCTTGGACGGCACCGTGCAGCCGATTTGCGGGCAGACTTGCTGGAACCATGGCCGGTATTGATCCTGCCGCGCCAGTTCGTCGAAATGGTAGCTGATGTACTGGGCGGCGAGGCCGCCAGCGGCGAGCAACACCAACACCAGCCACAGCAGGCGACGGGCCCAGGGTGAGCGGCGCTTTTGCCAGTCCAGTTGCAGCGGGTCGTCAGTCAGGTCCTGCAAGACTTCGGCGCGTACGCCGGAGTCTGCGCGCTCACGTTTTTTGCGCTGCGGTTCGAGCAATGGCAGATCGTCATCGCTGTCGTCACTGGCGGACAAGCGTTCGCGGCGGGCATTCGGATCGATTGGATCGTGCAGGCGCAACTGCGGGATCGCCGGTTCATCATCCAGATCCACCGGCTCCAGCGACAGCGAGGGCTCGGTGCGTGCGGGTTTGATCGGATCCTCGATCACTTGCGGTTCGGCTTCAGGCTCTGCTCTCTCATCGGCAGGCTGGCTGAACAGGCTGTCGGGCCAGACCGCTTCATCCGGTTCCGGACTGTCGCGGCGGGCACTCAGGGAGTCTTCGCGCGGGCGACCGAATTCGGTGGTCGGCTGGATTTCCCGTTGTTCGAGGCGGGCGAGTTCTTCGTCCAGGTCGAGACTGTCGAGGTCCAGCTCCGAGGCGCTCCATTGCTTTTGGCTGATGGCGCGGGTGACGGGTGGCTCGACGACCGCGGGCGATTCAACCACCGGCGGTGGTGCAACCGGCAGTTGTTCGGCATTGGCGGGTGCAACCGGCGTCACCGCATCCTTGCCCGCGTGCTGCTCAAGCAGCTGTTTGGCGGCGTTGAACACTTGCAGGCAGGAGCCGCAGCGAACCACCCCGCGGGCCACGCTCAATTGAGCGTGGCTGACGCGGAAACTGGTTTGGCAATGCGGGCACTGAGTGACGAAGCTGTCGGTCATGCGGCGATCCGGATTATGCAGGCGGCCATTCTAGCGCCGACGCCCGGTGATGCGCACCCAGCCATCGCGATTGGCGATCGGGTCGAGATCGAAGTCCTGAGCGTAGGCAGCAGCGACTTCATCACCTTGTTCGGCGAGGATGCCCGACAGCGCCAGACGCCCGCCGGATTTGACCAGGCTGGACAATTGCGGTGCCAGCGAAACCAGCGGGCCGGCGAGGATGTTGGCGACCAGCACGTCGGCTTTGACCTGCGGCAGATCTTGCGGAAGGTACAGCGGGAACAGCTCATCGGCGATATTGTTGCGCCCGGCGTTGTCGCGCGAGGCTTCCAGCGCCTGCACGTCAATGTCGGTGCCGACGGCTTCCTTGGCACCGAGCAGCAGGGCGGCGATGGCCAGAATCCCCGAGCCGCAGCCGAAATCCAGCACGTTGCAGTCTTTGAGGTCCTGACCGTCGAGCCATTCCAGGCACAGCGCGGTGGTCGGGTGGGTGCCGGTGCCGAACGCCAGGCCCGGATCCAGCAGCAGGTTGACTGCGTCAGGCTCGGGCGCGGCATGCCAGCTCGGGACGATCCACAGACGCTGGCCGAAACGCATTGGCTGGAAACCATCCATCCAGCTGCGTTCCCAATCCTGGTCTTCGATAATTTCGCTGTGGTGCTCGGGCAGCGGGCTACCGGTCAGCAATTCGAGGTGGGCCAGCACCGGGGCAGGCTCGGTGCCGCCCTCGAACAGGGCCAGCAGGTGAGTGTGTGCCCACAGGGGTGTGGTGTTGAGTTCCGGCTCGAAGATCGGCTGGTCTTCGGCGTCCATGAAGGTCACCGAAACAGCGCCCACTTCAAGGAAAGCGTCTTCGTAGGTCTCGGCCTGTTGCGGGGTGATGGCGAGACGGACTTGTAACCAGGGCATGGCGGAACCTCGAAGACGCTGAAAAAATGGACCTTTACAGGGGCGGCAAGCTTACTTGAGGTGCGCAGGCCACGCCAGCCGGGCTTTGTGCGCGGTCCATCCCGCGATAGGCCAGATGGCAAGAGCCAGCACCCAGTAGCGCAGGGACCAGCAAATTGAGTACCGGCACCAGTGCGATCAGAAAGATTAGCAGGCCGAAGGCAATCATCGCGCCTCGTTGCTGCCGGACGGCTTGCAGTTGTTCGCTGCCACTGGCGATGCCCGAGAGCGCGGGGGCACTGAGAAAACGCACATTCAGGTATGCCAGCAGCGCGATCAGCAGTACGCCATTGATCAGCGGAACCAGTAGACACAGCAGCGGCCCGATACCCAGGCCCAACCACGGGGCGAGGTAGTAGCGTGCGCCGCTGAGCAACTCCGAAGATCCGCGTGTCCGCTGTGTCAGGTGTGGGTATTGCTCAAGGGCGCGCTCACGCAGGCTACCCATCAGCACCCAGCGCATGGCCAGGCGGATGCTCAGCACAATCAGGATGAGATATAACAGGGCGATCACCGCCAGTGTCAGCAGGGCCGCATAAACCAACAGCATGCCAAGAGCGCCGGCGCCGCTGGCCATCCCGGTGAAACCGCCGCCGGCCCCTACACCTCCGAGTCCCAGCCCCAGACTGCCGGTGGGGATAAAGCCCAGCACCGCACCGCCGGCGACGATAAACACCGAGAGGTAGCCGGAGGCCACGCTGATCAGTTCGAAGTGGTTATAGAACAGCCAGGTCCACAGGCCGAAAGCCAGCAGGCACAGAAGGCTCGAGCGAAACAGGATGCCGGTGCGCAGGCTGGAGCGTAATGCCAGGGCCAGGCAGGTCATGGCTTCGCCGAAGGCACTGCCAATGGCTTGGCAGCGGGTTTTTAGTGTCATCGTTTTGCGTCCTTGCAGAATGAGAAAAGGCCGCAGTGTGTTACATATAGCACGTAAAAGTGCGTAATTTTGATAAGAAGCCACCTTCGGGTGGCTTTTTCTTGATCTTTCCGCCATATAGGTAAATAGTATAATCCATGTAATTTGTGTAAGGGGGTGGCATGG
>NZ_JAENSQ010000109.1:0-601 GCF_016613125.1 Pseudomonas sp. MF6776 | reverse complement strand
GCTGTAACTAAGGCTGGCGGCGACAATAATGGAGATATTCGGGGCTTACGTTGCATTTTGAGGTCGCAAGTGCATGTGCGTAAATTGAAGCAAATTGCAAGGTTATGCCCAATAGGTAGCTAGCTTATTAATTTAACAAAAGTGACGTGTGTCGTTCTGCAGGGCATGCTGTTCCCCAACCCTGGAAAACCTATCCTCTTTAACACGTCAAAGTCGATTGATAGGCTTGCTGCAACAGCTATCTGCCCGGTTGAAGTCGAAGATCGATGTATCTGTAGGGTTTGGAAATAAATGCGGGCGCCCACCGCACTCACGGCTCAGTTACCATTCTTTGTGCATCGCGGCCGCGCGGCTAGTTGGTAGCTGTTCTAAGCCTAGTCAGTGCCGCCCTTCGCCCCAAGCCCCATAGTCAGATTTGAGAAATGACAGTAGGCGATGCCGCAACGCGCTTCATCGACCTATGTAAAACGACTCCTTTATCGAAATAGTGCACTCATCGCTCTCCACGGCGATCCCTTCATCGCGAATTGCACCGCCCAAGACGATCTGCACTGAAATCAATACTTTCTGATGCCTCTTGATTAGAGATGCCAGCCATAAT
>NZ_JAENSQ010000108.1:0-509 GCF_016613125.1 Pseudomonas sp. MF6776 | reverse complement strand
CGACGAAGGTGCCAACACCTTGCATGCGCACCAGCAGCCCTTCGGCGGTCAGTTCGCGCAGGGCCCGGTTGATGGTCATGCGGCTGAAGCCCAGTTGGTTGACCAACTCGCTTTCCGACGGCACGCGATAGTGCGGCGGCCAGTTGCCGTTGAGAATCTGCTGGCTGATCATCTGCTTGACGCGGGCATACAAGGGCGCCGGACTTTCGTCCATGTGGGCAGCCAGCGGGGACTTGGCGGGCGGAGTCGGCACGGGGAATCCTTGCAGGGGGAAAAGATGCATAGATTGCCGGAGTTTACCGAGCAGGCAAACGTCTGTATATGTATATACAAATAAACACACGACCGGGGTGCCTTGATCATGTCCGCTTTCTTTGCCGAACGCGCACTGCTGCCTAATGGATGGGCCACTGATGTACGCCTTGAAGTCAGCGCTGATGGCCTGCTGACCAACGTTGCGGCCAATGCCAGCGCAGACGGCGCCGAACGGCTGAGAGGCCCGTTGTTGC
>NZ_JAENSQ010000107.1:0-606 GCF_016613125.1 Pseudomonas sp. MF6776 | reverse complement strand
TGGTTCCGGCTGCTGCGCACCCTGCTTGATGAGCTGAACACGCCGCTCTCGCACTGCGGCAGTTGCTCGGCGAGCATCCGCCATGTCTGGGAGCGCTGCGGCCATCCGCTGCGCGCCGGGCAGAGTCTGTGGCGTCCCTACGAGATTCTGGCCCCGGCGGTGCAGTGGCAGATGCTGGAGGCGGCGGCCACCGCCATCACGCTGATCGAGTCAAAGGCGCTGATCCCGCGCGGGGAACAGGCCGCGCTGTTTCAGACGGAGCCGCACACTGGTTTCACCAACGGCCTGCCGGCGAAGGTGCCGAAGCCGGAACCCATCAACCACTGGCAACGAGCAGCCCAGGCCATCGATGAGGCCATCATTGAAGCGCGACACAACCCGGAGACGGCCCGCTTGCTGTTCACACTGGCGTCCTACGGGCGACGCGACCCCGAATCCCTGGAACGTTTGCGCGCCACGTTCACCAAGGAGGGCATCCCGCCGGAGTTTTTGTCACATTACGAGCCTGAATGGCCGTTTGCAGGTCTTAGACTAAATGACGGGTTAAGTGACAGTTTTTGACGGCGAGAACTTTCTGGCTCACACTGTCACATAATCGAACGTATA
>NZ_JAENSQ010000106.1:0-618 GCF_016613125.1 Pseudomonas sp. MF6776 | reverse complement strand
ACCTCTATCTGATCGAGGATATTTACAGCCGCAAGGCCGTGGGCTGGGAGGTCTACGACGCGGAAAGCGGTGAAAAAGCCGCCGCGCTGCTGCAACGCAGCGTGATCGGTGAGCAGTGTTTACACGAACCGCTGGTGCTGCACTCGGACAACGGAGCGCCGATGAAATCGGTGACGCTGCTGAGCAAGATGTACGACCTGGGCATCACGCCTTCGCGGGGCCGACCGCGTGTGAGCAACGACAATCCCTACTCGGAGTCGCTGTTTAGAACGCTGAAATACTGCCCGCAATGGCCGCTGGATGGTTTTGCCAGTCTGGATGCTGCTCGGGCTTGGGTGAGGAATTTTATGCGGTGGTACAACAACGAGCACCGACATAGCCGCATCCGGTTCGTCACACCGGCTGAGCGGCATCGAGGGCTGGACCATCAGGTCTTGGCCCGGCGACATGAGTTGTACGAACGAGCCAAGGAAAACAAACCGGAGCGGTGGTCAGGCCGGACGCGTAACTGGGAACCGATCGGCACCGTGTTGTTGAACCCGGATCGAGAGCAACAGAACGAGAAAATGGCGGCATAGTTAGACGGTTGACGCGACAACTACCTTGAAAAATGCCGAT
>NZ_JAENSQ010000105.1:0-715 GCF_016613125.1 Pseudomonas sp. MF6776 | reverse complement strand
GCGTAAATCAGCCAACGGATAAAGTGATCACTGAGCAGCTCAGCCTCCCTTTCCAGTTCGGCTGTTAAAAAAACAACACCGTTGTTTGAAAGCACCAGCAAATCAAGTGCTCACTCTTCTATTTTACAGTACCTGGCAACAGCACTTTGCGGTGCAGTCGATCAGATATCCGGAAGGTTGATCGTAAGCTTCAGCCTAGCGCTCTTCGAATTTAATGTCGTCGAGCTTCGGCCCAACCATTCCCCCGACCTACTCTTCCCTCCCCTAGAGACCCTAGCAGTCACTTGAATCGCGGCTGTCTGCGATAAGGTGTTGCTGGTAACTATTGCATCAGCGCCTGAAAACTCCACCTCGGCCGGCAGACTTGAGACCTTAAGTCGTATGGTAGCGAGAGGTACCTTGGAGCCCGATAGCGTCTGTACGAAAACGAACACACTGTCATCCAAAGCGACCTTTTCGAAAATTTCCGGGGAAATGTCCACCCGTACCTTGAGCGGTGTTGGTGGCAAGCCAGCAACATGGTTAATCGTCAAATTGTTGTTTTTTTCATCCGCTGAAAGACCGTTTCTTGCCTTTCCAATGGCCTGTATGTTGCCGCTGACCGAAAACTGACCCAGTAGAGGCTGTTCTGCCGACTGAAAACTGACCCAGGTGTTCAACTGCTTCTGCTCAATTTTTGAGCAGGAGAACACAGGGTGATCAGTATGGAAATGAT
>NZ_JAENSQ010000104.1:0-615 GCF_016613125.1 Pseudomonas sp. MF6776 | reverse complement strand
TTTTATGGGCGCCGGGGTGCAAGCGCGTGCTGATATGCAGGGTGATCGCCATTGCCAGGTTCAGCAGGGCATCGGTGAAGGCCGCCCACTGTGCGGGTTTATCACCCTGCTCGCGGGCATCGACGAACTGCTGCAATTGCTCGACGACCTGCCAGATCCAGGTGCCGGTGGCCACGGCAGGGCTGGTAAAGGGCAGCAGGGTATTGAGGATCAGCCAGCCGGCTTGCTTGAAGGTGGCCCAGCGGTTTTCGGCATTGGAAACCGACTGGCGGTCAGCCAGCGTGGTCAGTGCGCGGGCGTTGGCTTCGTACAGGGTACTGAACCACTCACCGTCCAGAGCCCTGTCGTCCAGGCGCATGGGCCCGCTCATGGTCCACAGTGTCGAGGTATCCACCAGGAAGTCCGCGACGGCCCAGGGCGATGGCAGGTCGCCGGGGAACACATAGTTGGCGTATTCGTTGCGCACCGGGTCGGGCAACCAGGCCAGCACCGAGCTGCGCAGGCTGGGGGACTGGGCAATGGCATACAGCAGGTTGGTCGGGGATGGGTATTGGGCAAGTGTGGGGGTAAACAACGGCCGATACAGCAGGCAGGGGCCGGCGGATGGGTCCCGGG
>NZ_JAENSQ010000103.1:0-765 GCF_016613125.1 Pseudomonas sp. MF6776 | reverse complement strand
GGGGTTTGGGGAGCAATGGAACCAAAAACCAACGTAAGCCCTACCAACGCTTTTCGGTGTCTTCTTCCCAGGCGCCCATCTCGACAAAACAGTTGCGCATGTCGGCCTCCTGGCTGATCTCGGTCAGCAGGTCATGCACGCTCTTGTCCAGCTCATCGTCGCTCCGATACGGAATGGTCAACTCATAGTGGCCGGCATCCAGCCGCTTCATGCCATAGGGCTCCAGGCAGTAGCGCTCAATGTTCTCCGTGGCCCGCTTCCGGCCGCGCACGAACTTGCTGTTATTCACCACCGCGAGGCGCAGGGTGACGGTGGCCACCCGCTCGGCGGCGGGCGGCTCTGCCGGCGACGCGGCCGAAGGCTGCTGGTCGCGTGACCTGGCGCTCTTCTGGTACGCGCCGATCTCGACACCACGGTGGCGCAGGTAGCTGTACAGCGTGCTCTTGGAGATGTGCAGCTTCTCGCCGATCGCGCTGACGCTCAGGCGACCTTCGCGGTAGAGGGTTTCGGCCGCCATGGCGGTGGCCTCAGCCTTGGCTGGCAGGCCCTTGGGACGGCCACCGATCCGGCCACGCGCCCGTGCGGCCGACAGACCCGCCTGAGTCCGCTCGCGGATCAGCTCGCGCTCGAACTCCGCCAGCGAGGCGAACAGGTTGAACACCAGGCGGCCTTGGGCGTGGGTGGTGTCGATGGGGTCATTCAGGCTCTGTAAGCCGACCTTGCGCTCTGCCAGCTCGCCGACCAACTCGACCAGGTGCTTGAGGG
>NZ_JAENSQ010000102.1:0-842 GCF_016613125.1 Pseudomonas sp. MF6776 | reverse complement strand
AGCCCGCTGTATTGAGGGTGCGTCAGCTCGTTCCAAAGCGCGCGGCAGCGCTGGCCCAGCCAGGCATTGAGTTCCTCGAAGGAGTGAAACTGGCAGTCCTGGGCGTCTAGCCAGATACGCCTGCGGCTGTCTTGCACGTTCTTTTCAACGATGCCCTTTTCCCAACCAGCGGCGACGTTGCAGAAGTCCGGATCGAACAGGTAATGCGCGCACATCACCGCAAAGCGCGCATTCACCGCCCGGCCTTTGCCCTTATTGACCTTGTCGACGGCGGTCTTCATGTTGTCGTAGATGCCCCGGCGCGGCACGCCGCCCAAGGAGCCGAACGAGCGTGTATGGGCGTCAAATAACATCTCATGGCCCTGGCTCGGATACGCCACAAGCCAGAACGCACGGCTGGCACACAGCTTCAGATGTGCCACCTGCATACGCCGGTAAATGCCGCCGACCAGCAAGCCTTCCTCGCTCCAGTCAAACTGAAACGCCTCGCCAAGAGCAAAGGTCAGCGGCACAAAGGCCTGCGACGCCTTGCCCTGTCCCCCTCGCCAGGCACGGATAAACGCGGTGAGCTGGCTGTAGCCACCGTCATAACCTTCGGCTTTGATTTGCGCCAACAGCGCCTTGGCACTGCGCCGCTGTTGCTTGGGCCGCAGCGAATCGGCTTTTAGCGCCTGCTCCAGCGTGGCGTGAAAAGGGCTGAGTTTGTTGAAGATCGCGCGGCGTTGGTAGACCGGCGGCTTGGCCTCAGGTGCTCTGACCCACTTGCGAATCGTGTTGCGCGCCAACCCGGTGCGCTTGGCTATCTCATGCAGCGACAGCTTGTCGCGGAAATACATCCGGCG
>NZ_JAENSQ010000101.1:0-881 GCF_016613125.1 Pseudomonas sp. MF6776 | reverse complement strand
AAGATGTACTGGATCGACCCCGGCGGCAATCAGCGCGTCGCGCTGCAAATCGGTAGCCTGGGAGCCGTCCGCCTTCGATACCCGCATGTAGCCTATCAGCATGTCGTACCTGTCACATATACGTTCGTTTTGTCGAACCATTGCATCGCCCTTTGTGATTGGCGTATAAACACACAAACACCTATTAGCGGAGAACGCTATGAATACCATTCGCTGGAATGTCGCCGTCTCGGCCGACACCGACCAGTCGCTTCGGATGTTTCTGGCCAGCCAGGGCGGCGGCCGTAAGGGCGACCTGTCGCGCTTCATCGAAGAAGCGGTACGGGCACACATCCTGGAGCTGAGCGCTGAGCAGGCCAAGGCCGCTAACGCCCATCTGAGTGAGGCAGAATTGACCAACGCGGTTGACGAAGCGCTCGACTGGGCACGTAAGCGCTGATGCGGGTCGTGTTGGATACCAACATCCTGTTCAGCGCCCTGATCTCGCCACATGGCGCGCCCGATGCGATCTACCGTGCCTGGCGGGCGGCGCGTTTCGAGGTGGTGACCTCGCGGATGCAACTCGATGAAATTCGTCGAGCCAGCCGCTATCCCAAGCTTCAGGCCATCCTACAGCCCGCCAAGGTGGGCGCCATGATCAATAACCTGCAACGGGCTGTGGTACTGGAGCGCCTGACCATCGAGGTCGAAGCCGATGATCCGGATGACTCGTTTTTGCTGGCCATGGCCTTGGCGGGCGATGCGGACTACCTGGTAACCGGTGATCGCCGCGCCGGCCTGCTGCAACGCGGGCACATCGAACGCACGCGGATCGTCACGCCCGCCGTGTTCTGCGTCGAGGTGCTGTGATCAATGCCGGTCGGTTTTCTGACTCAAGAGCA
>NZ_JAENSQ010000100.1:0-889 GCF_016613125.1 Pseudomonas sp. MF6776 | reverse complement strand
AGAGTACGAGGACGGTGTTGTCCGGTGGGGTTGAGGTGGTCATGAAGCAAGCTCCTGCGCAGTGGGAATGGCAGGAGCTATCAGAGCGCTTTATGGCGATTTGCGCACCTGTCAGATCTGACAGGTGCCTTGTGTATGCCTTAGGAACGTGGCGGAAAGGTCACCGCGTTAGCTTTGATAGCAGACCCATCCAGGTTAACCGCGCATGTTATCTTTAGCTCAGTCCCGTCTTTGAGTTCTTTCAACCACTCAACCGGCGCCGCCACCGACAAGCCATCCATTGAATCATTAGGCTCTCCCGACCTGACGTCCTTGCTGACGGCATCACCATTGCTGTCAAAGCCTGCACAATTGACCCAGATCGGTTGCCCGGGCTCGAACAGCGGCCATTTCACCGCGAGAATCCGCGCATCTGTTGTGAGTTCTTGAACCTTCAGCTCTGAACTCGTATTGCCGTCAATGTTCGGTGTCGGTAACCGTGGATCCCCATCCGCAATCTTCAGCACACTCATTTGGGTGATGGGCGACTTGCCAGCCTGCCCACCGTTGCGATTTAAATTCCAGCGCAGCTCCATGATCTTTCCATGTCGCGCGGCGAGAAATGCGGGGCTCAACACCGTATCCACCTGTTTATCGCTGTTGAATTCCACCAACGGAAACTGCGGCGAGCCCGCCGGCGGATTGACTTCGACCAGTCGAGCACGGTCCGCTTTCAGTGCGCCAAGATACTCGATGCGCACCGTCACGCCGTTCGGATAGGCTAGTACATCGATCGGATTAATGGCCGGTGCCACGAGTGAAGGTGGCAGCAGATCAATCGGAGTACTTCCCGTCACAGTAGCGTTGGCCGTGCTGGAACTTCCAACCGGATCGCCGTTGGGCTTGCGCA